>NZ_BAAHXP010000020.1:0-19891 GCF_054656715.1 Hydrogenobaculum acidophilum | reverse complement strand
TTAGGCAAATATGCTGCCAGTCTAAAATATCCCTTGGAATGACGATGACATAAGAATAAATGTCGCTTACAACTGTTTAATGTTTAATAAGCTTTTAAAACCCTTTTAAAATACCCTTTATTATGTCTTTTGGGGTTGGAGGACACCCCTTTATTAAGATGTGTGGTTCTATCTCTATATCCTTCAATCCACCTATGACCCCATAAGCTCCTCTAAATATACCTCCATCCATAGCGCAATCTCCTATGGCTATTATTATTTTTGGATTGGGAACGTTGTTTATGGCGTCCAATAGTGGTTTGTGCATGTTTCTTGTGATGGGTCCTGTTATGCTTAAAACATCGGCGTGTTTTGGAGAAGCTACAAACTTTATCCCAAACCTTTCTATATCGTAAAATATGTTTGATAAAGCTGTAAGCTCATACTCACAAGCATTGCAAGAAACACAGTCTACATGTCTTATACTTAGGCTACCTTTTAGCATCTTTGGTAGTTTTTTGTATATGACTATGCTGCTTTCATCAGAAGAGTTTATATCCTCCGTTTTTATGCCATCTTTTAAGAAAGTCTTTATTACATTAAGCATACATCACCTCACAAATCGTTTCCAGCGTAAGATAGGTTTAGGCTTTTGTTTATAAGAGGAAAATCAGCTATTATATCGCCTAAGACTGCTTCTTGTATGATAGGCCAATTATGAAAAGAAGGATCTCTTATTTTCCATCTTGATATTAGGCCATTTTCTATCTCAAGCATATGAGTTATATTTCCTCTTTGCCCTTCTTCAAAGCCAAAGCCGTAAGGCTTTTGCGGATTTTTATAATCTATTTCTTTATAAATATCTCCCTCTGGCATGTTTGATGTAAGCGTTTTTATTATATCAAAGCTCTCTTCTATATCGTTAAATCTTACCTTTAGCCTTGCTGTAACATCGCCATTTTTAAGCTTAAACTCTTTTATCAAAGACTTGTAAAGCTTGTTTTCTAGCATTTTTCTAGTATCAAAGTATAGCCCGCTTGCTTTTGCTACATAACCAAGAGCAGCATATTTCTTAACCACTTCATAAGATATCTTTCCAGTAGTATCAGTTCTTTCTAATACTGTTGAAGAATCTAAGAATATTTCTTTGTATTTCAAATACTCTTTTTCTAAAAGCCTTATACCATCTTTAACAATATTTAAATCAATTTCTTTTAGTATACCCCCTACTTTTACTATGCTTCTGTTAAATCTATTTCCTGTTAGAGCTTCGTTTAATCTCATAAGCGTTTCTTTTATAGCAAAAACTTTCTGTGCACCTAAAGTATATCCAACATCTTGGAATATAAAAGCAAAGTCGTTTAGATTACACATCAGCCTCTCTAGTTCCAACAATATAGCTCTTATGTATATAGCCTTTGGTGGTATATCTATGCCGTATATTGTTTCCACCGCTTTTACGAAAGCAAGAGAATGAGCTATGCTGTGATCACCAGATATTCTTTCTGATAGTTTTAAACCAAAATCTAGCGGCTTTCCTTCTGCTAGTTTTTCTATACCTTTATGTTTGTAAAAATGTCTTATTTCGAGCTTTAGTATTGGCTCTCCTATCAGCGTAAATCTAAAGTGCCCCGGTTCTATAATACCGGCGTGTATTGGTCCCACCAGTATCTTAAACGAGCCTTCTGGTTCAAAGTTTTCATATCTATATTCTTCATAGCCCCTATATTCTATGCTTAGATTTGCGTCTTTTTTTAGCGGATGAAAATCCTTAGGGTAGTTTTCTGGAAAAAGCATAAGTGGTCTAAGGTTTGGATGTCCCTTGGGTATAAGCCCAAACATATCGTGAATTTCTCTTTCATACCAATCAAAAGCAGGCACATCTATGTGTGGAAACTCTTTTTCTGTGTTTATCTCTACTATATTTAGTTTTTGACTTTTAATATCGTAAAATAAATATCTTAAAACAAATACACCTTCTTCTTTTCTTTTATCGCTTGCGAACACCCCTAAAAATTGATAATCTTCTGAATAACAAAGAGATTCTATGTAGTTTTTCATTTTTTTGCTCCAATTGTGTAAGCGGCGTTGTCTAGCATAATTTTTATATCCTTTGGTGTAAAAAGCCCAAAACTTATTAGGATAACAAGAAGTATACCCATAGGCAAAAGCATAAATATGTGCTCTTTTTTCTCTGGGAAGGTGGGTTTTTGGGTAAGCATACCAAAGAAGCTTTCTGCAAACCCGAAAAATATCAGAGAGAACGCCAACAAAACTAATACCCCTTGCCAGACAAACCCTTCTTTAAAAGAAGATAATAGCGTAATAAACTCCGACACAAAAAGTAAAAACGGCGGTGCACCCGTTATAGCGAAAACACCAAGAACTATAAAAGATGCGGTTATTGGAAGTATGCCAAAGAGCCCTTTTATGTCTTTTATGCTTTTAGTATGAAGATTAACCAAAACAGAGCCGCTTCCCATAAACATGAGGGTTTTTGTAAAAGCATGTGCTATAAGACCCAAGAGGCTTGCAAACAAACCCTCAAAGGAGCCTATACCTACGCTAAAAGCCAATATACCCATATGCTCCATAGTAGAGTAGGCTAAAAGCCTTTTGTAGTCCTTTGACCTTGGTATGAAGACAGCCGCTAAAACTATGCTAAAAAGTCCCATATAAAGCAATGTATTATAAATGTAATCTCCTAATCCTGCGTGTATTTCTATGCTAAAGACCCTTATTATTACATAGAAAGAGCAACTTAAGAGCACAGAGGACATCAACGCACTTATTGGTGTGGGTGCTTCGGAGTGTGCGTCCGGCAACCAGAAATGAAGAGGTGCTAAACCCATTTTTGTACCAAAACCTACCAATACAAATATGAAACTTATTTTTAAAAGCTCTTTGTTTATCTTTGTGGCTACTTGTATTATATTTTCCCAGTTTAAGGAACCAAGCCCTGGGCCAGTGATGTTTATCACACCAAAATACATAAGTATTATACCAAAAAGGGCTAATGCTATACCTAAAGAGCAGAGCATTATATATTTCCAAGCGGCTTCCACCGCTGTTTTATTTTTATAAAAGCTTATTAGAAAAGTGGTGGATAGCGTAGTGGCTTCTATGGCTACCCACATGATTCCAAGGTTGCTCGTGGTAACCAGAAGAAACATACTAAACATAAATAAGTTTGTCCAAAGATAGAACTCTTTTAGCTTTTTCTCTTCTAACTGTTTTTCTCTTTCTAAATACCCTATGCTGTATAGGTAAGTAAGAAAACCTATAGTGCTTACAATGCCTATGAGGATTATGTTTACGCTGTCTAGCATAAAGTACTTACCGTAATAAGAGTTGTTAGTGTTTAGGCTTTTAAAGAGATATAAAAACGTCGTAAAGTTTATAAACTGTAAAAACGCCTGGAAGTATCTATTTTTGTTAAAAGCTAAAAACGGTATAACAACTATACCAATTAGTTCGGTTAAAAGTAGCGTAATCATTCTTTCAAGTCCGATAGTTTTGATGTGTCTATGCTATCAAATGTATCTTTTATATGGAATATCAAAATACCTGCCATGATGGCTCCTACAAATACGTCAAAAAACACACCTACCTCTACTATGAGAGGCAAACCCTTTACGGTAGATGTAGCTCCAAGTATAATACCGTTTTCCAACGTTAGGAAACCTATAATCTGTATCAGGGCTTTTTTTCTTGCAAGCATAAGAAAGATTCCCACAAATATTATGGATATCGCCATAGCTAAGATTTTTTGCATCACCAAAGACCCACTCACAGAATATATTGAACTTCCCACAACGTAAAAGGAAAATATTACAATAAAAACACATATGAGTATTGAGTAAGTGAAATTTATAAAAGGTTTGACGGATTCATCCTCTACTATCTTGTCTACTATTTTCTTCATGACGATAGGTATCAACACTCCCTTTATAAGAAGGGTAAGAACTGCCGAGAGTACGAGCTCATAATCAAAGTAATAAAATACGCTTAAGAACATAGTTATAGCCAACGCCAAGGATTGAAGTGTATATGTTTTTATGGCAAAATCAAGCCTGTGGCTGGCTGTTTGTAAAATAGCAAAAAATAGTGACATAGCAGCCATAAATTCTACAAATTCACTAAGCCTCATATGCAAAATCCTTTAAACATAATAGAGCACAAATCCCAACGTTGCCAGTGCAAAAGAGACCATCAAAAGGTCTGGTATTCTGAAAAATCTGAATTTTGCTATAGAAAGCTCTACTATAGCTATAGGTACAGAAAATAGAACAACTTTTATTAGATAAAATAGTACGTTTAAGAATATGTTTGAAGAATAAAAAAATGGTAAAAATATATTGCTTGCTATACTTATAAACAAAAGTAGTTTTATGTAAGAGCTAAGCTCAAAAATAGCCAAGTATTTTCCGCTCGCCTCCAAAATCATTGCCTCGTGCACCATTGTAAGCTCTAAATGTGTCTCTGGATTGTCAAAGGGTATTCTGGCGTTTTCTGCCATAGATACAAAAAACAGCGCCAATAGGCTAAAAGCGTAAGGTATAGGTACATTGAAAGAGCTTGAGTGGGACTTTATGAAAATTTCGCTTATGTTTGAGGTGTTGTATTCTAGCGAAAATGTAAACATAACCATCATTAAGGTGGGTTCTGCCAAAGACGCTATCGTCATTTCCCTTGCTGAACCAAGCCCACCAAAAGCTGAGCCTTGGTCTAAACCGTACAAAGCTAAGAAAAATGTAGATAAGCCCAGTATGTATATAAAGGCAATCACATCTCCAGTAAATGCTAGAAGCGTATCTGGGCTAAATATAGGTATAAAGCATGCGTTTATAATCAAGGCTAACAACACTATGATTGGTGCTATTTTTGATATAAAAGAAGCATCCTTTGAAATGACGGACTCTTTTTTAAATAGTTTAACGATGTCTTTGTAAGGCTGTAGTATAGACGGACCTTTTTGTCCTCTTAGATTTAATTTTAATTTGTGTATAAAACCCTTTACCCCCGGTGCTATGCTTATAAATATTATAAGCTGTAAAATACCTATTATCTTATCCATAGGCTTTGCTAAACCACATTAAAATTATCAACGTCAACGCCATATACAAGACATACTTTTGTATAACACCAGATTGGATTTTATATTTTAACGATTCTAATTTGTTTAGCGTGTTGTTAAGTATGTACCAGTAGATTGCATCAAATATATCGGACCCACCTTTATAAAGCTTGGCGGTTATCTTTTTTATGGGCTGAGAAAATCCTTCTGGGCTATACTGAGCATTGTTTGGCACGGTTTCTTGTCCGCACGCCCAGGTCTTATAATATATTGAGCGTTTGGATATGCATAGGTTTACATATATGCTTAACAAAAGCGCAAAGACGATGATTATACCTATGGGAAGTGGAGCTATCCACCCAAAATTGTAAGGAGTTTTTATTTCAAAGAGATTTTTTACATATATAGGTGTGGGTAGAATACCGTTTATAAAATAAAGTACAAAAAATGGCAATATGCCTGTAAATATGCAAGAAAATGCCAAACTTCCCATGGATACAAGGCTTAGTTTGCCTATATCAGATTTTACTTTTATATCGCTTCTTGGCCTTCCTAAAAACGTTATTCCAAAGTATTTTACAGCGCTTAACATTGCTATGCCACCTGTCATAGCTAAAAATGATGCCACCAAAGATGATAGTGTCCCTATATAAGCCATCTTTATTTTCAAAGATAGGAGTAGGCTTTGGTATATGAGCCACTCGCTTATAAATCCGTTAAAAGGTGGAAGCGCTACGAGACTAAGCACGCCTATTAGCGTTATGACGCCAAGTTTAGGAGCATGCTTTATAACGCCACCCAGCTTTGATATATCCTGAGTATGTGTGTTTAGTATTATAGAGCCAGCGCTCATAAACAAAAGAGATTTAAACAGCGAATGGTTTAATATATGAAACAATGTACCTGCCAGAGCTAAAGAGTAAAGCTCTTTAGTATTTAAGCTTTTAAAAACCATAGAAAGCCCTAATCCAATAGTTATAATGCCTATATTTTCCATAGAAGAGTAAGCAAGCATCTTCTTTAGAGTGTTTTGCACTGAGGCATTTAGTATACCAAAAAGCATGGTGATAGTTCCTATCGTTATTATTAAAAGCCCAAAACTTACTGGATATTGTTTTATGAAATAAAAATAGTATCTTATAAACATGTATATTGGAATTTTTATCATGAGTCCTGACATGAGGGCGGATACAAAAGACGGTGCTACTGGATGGGCTTTTGGTAGCCAGTTGTGAATACCTATAAAACCAGCCTTCATACCAAAACCAACCACAGAAAACAAAAATACCCAAACTATCCAGAAAGGATTGAAGGATACATGCTGCCAATCCATAAAATTTAAGCTTTTGGTGTTTATATAAAAACCTATGAAACTAAGCAGTATAAACGCCGTACCTAAATGTGTCATTGCAATGTAGGTAAGCGATGCTTTGTAGGTCTCTTCCTTTTTAAAATCCCATAAAACAAGAAAAAATGATAGTATACTCATAACTTCCCAGAAAAGTATGAACGTAAAAACGTTAGCACTTAATAAAATTAATATCATAGATAGTATGAAAGCGTTTGTTAGCATAGTTATTAAAATTTTTTTATCGTAATCTTCTTCTTTTATGTAATCTATTGCGTATATGCTGTTTATTGCACCGTTAAAAGCTATGATACCTATAAAAAATAAAGAAAGTCTGTCTACGTGGAATGAATATGTTATATATCTTATAAATGTATCAAGTGTTATTGTATAGTTAATCCCTTTTATAAAAAGTGCTATACACCATAAAAATATAGCACCGTATAATACCCCAAAGCCAACCTCTAAAAACTTCCATAAATCTTTACTAACATTTCTTAAAAAAATCACGGCTTTTTTATTATAGCATAGTTTTGATATTAAAAGCGAAAAAAACAACTGGGAAGTTATAAGCCAAAGCTTATATTTTGTTTCTTTCGTCAAATTTAAAAATGAGCCTCAGCAGAAAAAGAATGCCGAGGCCCATTATAGCTATGAGCTTTTTCATTTAGTTTCCACACTCTTCACAATAGCCCTCTTGTTTCATAACCTCATCCAAGGGAAGTATTTCAGGTTGGTTAGATTTTTCTTTTTTGCCATTGTTCTTTGATGCACTTGTGTTAGATGGTTTGATGGTTGACTTTTCCTTTGGCTGTTCTACGTCTTCGATAGTTTGTGCTTGTGAGCTGCGAGAGGCTTGTTGCTCTTTTAAATCTTCATGTACATACTTTCCTTCGGTTTTTATCTTTGCTGGCATAAAAGCGTAGTATGTGGCTTTAAGACCGTATTTCCAGGCTTTTATGTAGATTTCCATTATCTTTTGTGGGTCTCTGGTGTTGAAGTACAGGTTTCTTGATATAGAAGAATCAATCCACTTCTGTAGGACGGCCGCTTGTTTTATGTAGACTTCTGTGTCTATTTCATAGGCGGTTTTGTAGATATTCTTTATATCTTGGGGTATTTCTTTTATATCTTGTATAGAGCCTTGCTGAAGGAGTACATCTTCTCTTAGTTTATCCCAAAGGCCAAGCATTTTTAAATCGTTTATGAAGTTTTCGTTTACCTCTAAAAATCTTCCTGCTATGTTGGTCCTTGAATATACCAAAGCGTAATAAGGTTCAAAGCTTTGAGACGTACCTGCTATTATAGATATTGTGGCAGTAGGTGCAAGTGTTGTCTGGCAAGCATTTCTTATGCCTTTTTTCACCTTTTCTCTTAACTCTTCCCAATCAAACGTTGGTAACGTCATGCCTTTTATATCGTCAAAATCTTCAAGCCCAACATACTTATCAACAAGTTTTTTGTAGTCTATATCTTCATCGACAAAATTATCGTTGTTCAAAAACCTTTCTCTAAAAAGATGCTCCAAGGTATCTATCGGTAGAATACCCTTTGACCAGTCGGAACCTTCAAAGTTTGGATAAATGCCTCTTTCCCTAGCAAGCTCCACAGAGGTTTCTATAGCTACGTAAGACATCGTTTCTCCTATCTTATCTAAAAACTTTAAAGCTTCTTTTGAGTCTACTGGTAATTTTAGTTTTTCTATCATATCTTGATATCCCATAAACCCTAAGCCTATCTTTCTGCTTTGCTTTGTGCCTTTTTCCACAGCTTCTAAAGCGTAGTAGTTTGCATCTATAACGTTGTCTAAAAATCTTACAGCTTTTCTTATGACAGCTTTAAACTTCTCCCAGTCAAAATTGTTGTTGTCATCCAAAAACTTTGGCAATACCAAAGAGCCTAAGTTGCAGGATTCTATTGAGTCGTAGGTGGACACCAAAAGCTGTTCTGTGCATAGGTTTGTGGTAAGTATTGTTCCTGTGTGCTTGTTGGGATGTCTTATGTTTATAGGATCTTTGAAGGTGTACCAAGGTTCACCGGTTTGGGTGGTGTTTTCTATGGCTTCTTTGAAAAGCTCTACAGCCTTTATCTTTTTATACCTTATCTTGCCAGATAGTGCTTTTCTTATGCATTTTGAATATTCTCTGGAAAATTTCTTGCCATATGTGCTTACAAGCTTTGGACAATCTGCTGGGTCAAAAAGGTACCAGTCTCCGTTTTCTTCAAGCCTTCTCATGAACTCATCGTTTAAGAAAAGAGCTATCTTTAGGTTTTTAAACCTTTGTGAATCGTCACCCCACTTTCTTTTGGTCCTTATAAAATCAAATACATCAAGATGCCAAGGTTCTAAGGATGCCAAAGCAGAACCTCTTCTTCTTCCGCCTTGGGATACAGCCGTTATGGTCTCATCTATTATCTTCAAAAACGGTATTATGCCAGAGGATTTTCCTTGGATGGAGCGAATAATAGAGTCTTTTGCTCTTAGCTTTGTGGCTGGTAGTCCTACACCGCCGGCGTGTTTGTTTAACATGCCCACTTGTTTTACGGTTTCAAAGATTTTAGAAAGATCATCTTCAAAATCCACCACAAAGCAAGAGGAAAGCTGTGGAAATCTTGTCCCGGCGTTAAATAGCGTTGGAGTGGATGGGATAAACTCCATATTTGACATCATATGATAAAACTCTATTGCCCAGTGGTTTCTGTCCTCTGGAGTTTTTTCTAATAGAGCCACACCCATTGCTACCCTCATCCAAAACCACTGAGGAGCTTCTAAAATATTACCTGTGTCTAAATCTTTTATAAGGTATCTATCCATTAGATTGTAAAGGCCGTTAAACTTTAAAAGCTGGTCTCTTTTTGGCACAAGCTCATGGGCAAGCACTTCCAAATCGTAATAAGAGGCAAGCCTTTCGTCTAAAAGACCAAGCTCCACTGCGTTGTCTATATAATCTATAAACAGTTCTCTATAGGCTTTTTTAGGTGAATACATACCGCCAAAGGCTTGTTTGTATATCCTTTGTAAAAGTACATTTCTTGCCATGGCATCGTATATCGGGTCATCTATGGCTCTTGATAAAAGAGAATGTAGTATAGTTTGGAATATCACAGAAGTCTCTATACCGTCAAAGAGGTTTATCTCTATATCTTCCATTATTTCATCTATGTTTATCTCATCCAGATGAATCGCGGCAGACTTGTTAACCGTGGTAGACTTGTAGGGCGTGGTAGACTTATTAACCGTGGTAGACTTGTGAACCGTGGCAGACTTGTCTTCAGATGTCCATTCTTTAAGCAAAGATAGTGCGTTTTCTAACACTGTCCTTATCTTGTCGAGGTCAAGCTTCTCTCTTACGCCCGAACGTTTAATAACTTCCATAGTTTAACCTCCTAAACTTTTACTTTAATATAAAAGATTTTTCATGTTTTAAAAGCTTTAAAATATCACTATATTTTAGGTATTCTTTTTACGATATTCCAAAGTCTTCTCATATCTAAAGGTTTTGGGTTTTGGTTTAGACTGTCGTAGGATTTTAGGGCTTTTAATAAAAACTTAAAACCTATAGATTTCTCTTTAAACCTAAAAGCGGTTTCTGATATGCTTAAATACATGTTTATATCGGCTATATCTTTGTGGATTTCGTAAACTTTCATGGTGTAGTAAAAATACTCTTTTGACCGACTCGTCCTTTTGCCGTGCTCTCTTATGCCCACCGTGTTTTTGTCTATAAGCTCTATGCTAAGCCCTTCTTTGTAATATCTTAAAAAAAGTTCCCAATCTTCTCTTTGATGAAGATTTTCATCAAAACCTAAAAACGTAGCTTTTTTAACCATAACACCAGAGGGATACCCCACCATTGCCCCTAGTATCATAGATTTTAAATCCTTATAAGGCTTTTTTGACACTCTTGTTATCTTATCTTCCTCATTTATGAAGGTCCTCGGTATTGAATAAACTAAATCTTTGTCTTTTTTCGATAGCTCTTCAAGATGATGTGGAAAAAATATGTCATCGGCATCTAAAAATGCTATAAACTCGCAAGCGCTTTCTTTGACTCCTAAGTTTCTTGAATAGCTTCTTCCTCTGTTTTTTCCGTTTGTTAAAAGCCTAAAATCAAAAGGTAGTTTTATGTCTTTTAAAATCTCTCTTGTGTTGTCAGAAGAACCATCATCTATTACTATTAGTTCTTTTGGAAGATACGTTTGATTTTTTACCGATTCTATAGCTTTTGGTAAAAATTTAGATGCGTTGTAAGAGGGTATGACTACGCTAATGCACATTGTAGTGGATTGTTAAACGCTAACAATCTATTATAAAACCTCTATGCTAAAATGCTTGTTGGTGTAAACACATATGTCTGATGCTATATCAAGGGATATTTTTACTATTTCTTCGGCGCTTTTATCAGTATGATAGTATAGGGCTTTGGCTGCACTTCTTGCAAAATCACCACCAGACCCGGTAGCTAAGATGGGCTCATCTGGTTCTATGACATCTCCGTTGCCAGATAGCAAAAACATGCTTTCTTTATCACAAGCTATCAAAACCGCCTCTAACCTTCTTAGATATCTGTCCGTACGCCATTCTTTGGCCAGATCTACAGACGCTCTTGCTAAATTTCCTCTGTGTTCATCGAGCTTTGACTCAAGCCTTTCCATAAGCGCTAATCCATCGGCGGCTCCACCTGCAAAACCTACTAGTACCGTCCCTTTGTGAAGCCTTCTAATCTTTTTTGCTCCGTGTTTTAAGATTTGAGAGCCAAGGGTTACTTGTCCATCGCTTCCGATGGCAGTTTGACCGTTTTTTCTTATCGCTATAACGGTAGTGGCGTGTAATAAATTGTTTTTTACATCCATCTTTCTTTAATCTTTTGATATATATGTTCTTCGTCGAAACCAAAATGTTTCATAACATCTGGACCTTTACCAGATTTTCCGAAAGTTTCCATAGATATTATAAGGGCATCTTTGTTGACATACTTATACCAGATGTCTCCTTTGGCGGCCTCTATTACTATGTGTTTTGCGGTTTTTGGTATCACCTCGTTTTTGTAAGCCTCATCTTGCATTTCGAAAAGCTCTAAACAAGGAGCGCTTACCACAGAAGCTTCTACACCATTTTCAGCCAGTTTGTTTTGGAGGGCTAAAGCAAGGTGAACCTCTGAACCAGTGGCTACGATGGTAAAACTTGGATTTATTGAGCCAGAAAGTATATATGCTCCATACTTTGCCATACTTTCTTTAGCATATTTTGTCCTATCTAAAGTTTTTAGCTTTTGACGAGATAGTATAAGAGCTACTGGACCGTCTTTTCTTCTTAGTGCTAACTCCCAACAATAAGCGGTTTCATTGGCATCACAAGGCCTCATTACCCATAAATTTGGTATAAGCCTCAAAGAGGGTATGTGTTCTACCGGTTGATGTGTGGGTCCATCCTCTCCTAATCCTATAGAATCATGCGTAAATATATATATGACGTGCAGCTTTGAAAGGGCAGCCACTCTGATACTTGGTCTCATATAATCTGAAAATACTAAAAACGTAGCCGCATATGGTGTGGTGATGCCTCCATAGGCCATGCCGTTGGCTATTGCACCCATCGCATGTTCTCTTATACCAAAGTGTATATTTCTTCCGTAGTAATTGGTGGCTTCAAAATCTCCTTCGTTATGAATATAGGTGTTGTTTGATTCGTGTAAATCAGCAGAACCTCCAAAAAGTGTTGGCATATGTGGTGCAATTGCATTTAACACCTTGCCAGAGGCTTGCCTTGTGGCCATATCTTCTGTAAATCTAGGTATATGAGATATCACTTTTTCTAAGTCTATATTCTTTGTTAGGATATTTACAATATCTTTATGGGTTTCTTCATATTTTAAAAGTTTCTCTTGCCATTTTTGTTCCAGCGTCTTTCCTTCTTCTACTTTCCTTCTTGTATAATCCAACACTTCTTGGGGTATATGAAAAGGTTCATAAGGCCAGTTTAAGTCTTCTCTTAACTTTGCTACAGCATCTTTTCCAAGTGGAGCCCCGTGGGCTTCGGCGCTGTCTTGTTTTATGCTTTTATAACCTATATGGGTTCTCACAGATAAAAATACCGGTTTTGTTTGATTTGTTAGTAGTTCTTTTATAGTACTTTCTAAAAGCTCAAGATTATAACCATCTTCTATGTGCCTTACTGTAAAGCCTACGTTTTCAAAACGCTTTAAGACGTCTTCACTCCAGGCTAAGCTTGTATCTCCGTCTATGGTTATATGGTTGTTGTCCCATATGATAAATAGGTTGTCAAGGCAAAGATGACCCGCTAAAGCTGTAGCTTCGTAAGATATTCCTTCCATCAAATCCCCGTCTCCCACCATGCAAAACACTTTATAGTCTATTATAGGTTCATCAAGCTTGTTGCATATGGCACTAAGATGTTTTTGTTCTATAGCCATGCCTACGGCATTTGCTATACCTTGACCAAGAGGCCCGGTGGTGGCTTCTACTCCTTTTGTAAGAAAGCTTTCTGGATGTCCCGGTGTCTTGCTTCCAAGCTGTCTAAAGTTTTTTATATCTTCAAGTGTTAGGTCAAAACCGTAAAGGTACAAAAGTGAATACAACAGCATTGACCCATGTCCGTTTGATAACACAAACCTATCTCTATTTACCCATTTAGGATTTTCTGGATTGTATCTTAAAATTCTATCAAACAGTATATATCCTATATGTGCTGTACCAAGTGGCATGCCTGGGTGCCCTGAATTTGCCTTTTCCACAGCATCTACGCTCAAAAACCTGATGCTGTTTATTACAAGCTCATCTATACTCATACTTCTTATTATAAACCAAAAATCGCGAGAGTTTACTGCATATTGCGTGGCATACTTGTAAACCTTGGCATACTTGTGAGCTGTGGCAAAGTTATTTCACAACTAAAAGTTATAGGCGTTTTCTCCATGGAATACTGCATCAAGCCCTTCGGTTTCTTGTTCTGGAGTTACTCTGAGGCCTACTATTAGGTCTATAGCTTTAAAGATTATAAAACTCATGCCAAAAGCATAGACACTGGTTATAATGGCTGACACAGTTTGGATTAGGAATTGGTGTATGTTGCCCTGAAGAAGACCGCTCACTTGATTTATTTCTTTCTGAGCAAAAATACCGGTTAAGATGGTGCCAACAAATCCGGATAGACCATGAATGCCAAATACATCCAGCGTATCATCGTAACCAAACCTCGGTTTTAAGACTACAACACCCATGTAGGAGACAATACTTGCTATAAGACCTATGAATATAGAACCCATAACCCCTACATAACCTGCAGCTGGGGTAATAGCTACTAAACCAGCCAAAGCACCTGAGGCCATACCTAAGTTTGTGGCTTTTTGCGAATGAAAAACTTCTATAATCATCCACATCACAAGCCCAGAAGTTGCTGCGGTGTTTGTGTTTAAAAATGCTACCGATGCTACTCCGTTGGCTGCTAATTCTGACCCGGCGTTGAATCCAAACCACCCAAACCACAAAAGTCCAAGTCCAAGCATTACAAGTACCATGTTGTGAGGAATTAGTGCCATGTTTTTACGCTTTCTTATCGCAAGAGCTCCAGCCAAAGCTGAGAAACCAGAAGCTATTTCCACCGGATTGCCCCCTGCGAAATCCACCACCCCCATTTTAGCCAAAAAGCCGTTATCCCAAACCCAATGAGCTATTGGTATATACACAAGAGTCGCCCATGTGGGTATCACCAGCAACCAAGCCCGAAACTTAAGCCTTTCTATTAGAGCACCGCTTATCAACGCTACGGTTATGGCTGCAAATGCAAGTTGAAATGATACAAAAGCATATTCGGGGACATCGGTTCCAGCTCTTACCGTGTTGATGGTAATATTATTCATAAAAAGGTAATTAAGATTGCCTATGAGGCCGTTTACATCTTGTCCAAACGCCAGTGAGTAGCCGTATGTAACCCAAATTATACTTGTTATAGCAAAAGCCACAAAACTAAGAGCTATCGTATTTAGAGTGTCTTTTTTCTTAGAGAGACCAGCATAAAAAATTGCAAGCCCCGGTATTGTCATCATAATAACCAATAAAGCTGACACCAGCACCCATGCGGTATCCCCTGCGCTAATCTTCACGCTATGTGCAAAAGCCATACCAATCCTCACCAATATCAAAAATTGCAAGAGTTCAGCATGTTGTGAACACTTACACTAGAAATTATACCAATATCTTTATGATGTCATTCCGACACTGGAATTGTCTTTGTTGTGAGATACTTCCACATTAGTATGCTACAAATGGGATTTATAACAAATGCTTTAACCGCGGCAGACTGTAAATCGCGGCAGACTTGCGCTGCGGGTATACTTTGTTAACCGTGGTATACTTGTTAACCGTGGTATACTTGTCACCTGTTTTCTGGCGTTTTGCAGGATTTTACCAGGTATAGGAAATTTACTAAGCAAATATCATTATATATTTTTATAAAAATTTTATTTTTTCATTACATTTTCACTTCACTTTTTTATATTATTTTTATAATCTTTGAAAGGAGGTAGTTGCCATGAGACATGCAGTTGTCTTGCCAAGGTTGTTAGCTCTTGTAGGAGCTGTGATGTTTGTGGGCACTAGTGCTCAGGCTTCACAACAAGTCCATCACAATTCAGCTGGGATATCAGCAAAAGCTTCCCAGTCCTACCTGTTAGCTGAGGACAATCAGCAACAAAAAAATGACTCTGAGGATGATTCAAACGATTCTTCAGACTCTAACGACGAGTAAACAAGGTATTTTCTCATAATCACCTCCTCATTTATTCTTATTTCGCAGTTTGCCTGAGGGTAATACCCTCGGGTTCTTAAAAACATTGGAGAGGTATTGATATGGAATTTCATCAGAATGACAGTCAAAGAGTACTTCTTGATGTGAGAATTGACAGAAAGGAATTTGACAAAGAAAAAGTTATGAATGTATTTTCTTGTAAAGATTATATTTATATCTCTTTTGATGAGATTGTAGATAGACCAGATTTGGAAAATATTTTAGATAAGTCAAAGGAATATTTTGTAATTTGTAATAGTGGAAACAAGAGTAAATATGTGGTAGATATGCTAAAAAGTCTTGGTTTTAAGGCTTTTAATATAGAAGGAGGTCTCAAAACTTTAGAGTTAGCTCTTTTTTCTAAATAAACTACCTACAGTTAAAGCTTGGACTACTTTAGCAACATCCTCTTCTTTTGTTTTTGGGTTTTCTAAGAAAGCTTCTAAGTCTTTGTAATGTATTTCTCTTCTTGATATTCTATCAATAATCCATTTTAAATCTTTATCCTCTACAAATTCTTCCATTTGATTTGCCTCTTTAGAGGACTCTTCTTGGTCTTTTATTTGATAAGCTATAATGCTGTTTTTATCTTCAATGCGCTCTACACTTAGTAAAGAAACATCTGGTTTTGCACCTTTTTCCGATATCTCCTCGGCTATCCAACCAAAGTGCTTCATCTTATCTATGGCTCTTTGTTCTAGCTCATCGCTTAGATTCGTATTTCTATGTCTTGTCATAAAAGCCTGATACAGTGTTTCAAGTATCTTTTGATATTGTTTTTGCAAGTATTTGTTTAAAATGCTTATCATCTTTACCTTGTTCTGGTTTAAAGTGACGCTTCCTCCGAAGTTTTGTTTGTCTTGCTCTATTTTTTGCTTTAAATCTCCAAATATATGAAGGTGTGACCTCTCGTCGTCTATTATCCTCTCAAACATCCTTACAATATCTTTATCCTCTATGCCTTTTAGCTGTTTTGAATATTCGTCTATAGCCATATTTTCAGCTTGAATATCTAGCTCAAGTATATCTTGTATTGTGGGAGCTTCTAAGAACACCTCTGCCCTACTGTCTATGGCTGGTCTACCACCTAGTTCTACTACTTTGTGGGCAAACATCCTAAGATGTTTCATCTCCTCTCTTGCTATTTCTTCAAGCTGGTTCTCTAAGGCCTCGTCTTGCATTGTGTAAGCGTGAAATAGATATTGGATAATGGCAGAGTGCTCCAAGCTTATATTGTAATTTATAAATTCTATAATTTTATTCTTTTCCATAAGACTATCCTTTATTCTACAGTTACTACGGCAGAAGGGTTCTTTATTCTAAATGCTAAAATCTCAAAAACCCTGAAATAATAATCCATGTTTTCATAAGCTAAAAAAGAGGTTATCATGTCTTGGACAATAAATATATCCATATTTTCAACCCCGGTAGCCACTGCCACAGCTTTACCCTCATCTACAGCGTAGCTTGTAAAAACTCCTACATCAAATAGCTCTTTTATATGGTTTATCTCCAAAGTACCCGTGTTCCCATATATCCTAAAAGTTTTAGTGTAATCTTTTGGATTCATCACAAAAGCTAAATTTGTGGTAAAGCCGTTTTTTACCAGTGTTTCGACGCAGCCTAAGGCTGTTTTAAATATACCACCTTCTTCATCAAAACTATATTTTTTTACAACGCTTCTTCCTTCTACGTTTAACAACCCCGGATACCCTATCTCTTCATCTCCTTGGAATATAAATCTATCTTCTGATAAACTTACTTCTCTTGTAGCTGCAGCGACCATGCCAAAGTCAATGGGTATATTTAACTTTCTGCTGGTTTCGATATCTCTCCAATGTATTTTAAAATCTTTGTATATTTGTGGTATTGGCAAAAACTTTCTTGATTTTACTTTTACTATTCCACATTCTTTGTCACCAAACAACCCACAGGCTCCATCTTCAGCTGTGCTTGATATTGTATCGTAAGCTACCGCCTGTATTGATGGGTCTAGGGCTGGTGTTAACTCTATAAACCTTCTACCTATAAGGTTGTTTTTTGCAGTGTTTATCACCACATTGTCTATGCTTTCCCATTCTTTAGGTGTTAGTGGACTTTCTTCTCTATGTAAGAAATTCATGTTGCCCTCCTTTTAATTTAAAAATAACAAATAAGAGTTTTTTGTCAATTAAAATTTGTTTTACTTGTTTTTAGTAAATGTTATATTAAGAAATTATTCTATAACAATATCTTATAGAATAAGCCTTAAATTTAATTGTTTATGCTTATAATATCTTTATATTGAACTATAAAGGAGGTGTGTCATATGATAGATACGCTTATTTTAAAGGAGCAATTATCTTCTAGGGAGAAGACAGCTTTTTTTAGGAGCTTACTCAAAAAAGAGATGGATATCTTAAATCAATACTGCGAGAACAAGGATATGCCAAAACGATTCTTACTGGAGATATGTCATGCTCAAGACATAAAGAAGATCAACATAGCTAGGCTTTTAAGCGTTATAGAGTTTTACGACCCAGATTTCATCTCTAAGCTTATAAATACTGATCCAAGAGTAAGGAGATTTTTAGGTTATTATCTTGAATTTCTTAAGATAAATCCTTATGGTTATGAAGCTTTAGAGCCTCAAAATTTGTTTGGTAATTGGGATTTTATAAAGTATAAACTCAAGATTTTGTTTCCAGAGCTTACTTTAGATGAAATCGAAAAATTTAGGTTTAAAAGGAAAGAGTTTATAAAGTATGTAAAAGAAAAGTATAAGGCTTCTGAAGAAAGCATAGAGCTAAGGCTTAACAAAGCCACTTGGTACGAAGACTTACCTTATATGGAGCTAGAAGAAGACATGTCTATACTATGGCATCCTGAATATTCAAAAATGACCGAGGAAGATTGGACTTTTGTTAAAAACTATATAAAGGGAAGAAAGAATATTATAACAACAGATGAAAATGGCAAAGAAAAGTTTGTATATGTAGATATAGACTTAACGGACGAAGAGCTTGATAAGTATAGAAACGATAGAGAAGGCCTTAAGAAGCTCCTTATGGAAAGGTATAAAATAGATGAAGGTGGTGCTTTGCAGATTCTTATAAAGTCTGGCTGGCAAGAGGCCACCACTCATATGATGCCACCAATTCATACAGATGTTACCGTTGATTATGGAAAGCTCAAAGATGAGTCTAAAAAAGAACTCATCAGCGAAGAAGCACAATACGTTGATATATCAAATTTCATTAGATATTTAGGTGGTCTTGAATTAGAACAACTAAACTATTATGAGCTTATATACGATAAGGTAGAAAAAGAAGTTAAGGATAAGTTAAACCTGATAATAAGAACCCAAAGGCGCATATTGGGTAAGCTCTTCGGTATATTCTACACAGTGGATCCTCTAATGGCAGAAGCTATCGTGGTTATAAATCCTGATAGACTTGAGCAAATAAAAGATTTATCCGTTAAAACAACCGTAAAGGATAAAACCTTCAAACTTTTTGAACACCCGGTGGCGTGGAAGATAGTAAAAGACAGGATAGCTTCCAGATTTCATGGGGTTTCTTTATACGATATAGAAGCTTTTAAAGGTAGGAGAGATGATTTTGTAAACTTCCTCGTTTCTAAAACTGGCCATGACAAAGATGTAGTGGATAAAGTTCTTGAAGAATGTGGCTGGACTAAAAACGAAGAGGTGCCAGCCTTCTTAAGACAGATAGGTCCATAATTAGAAGATGATTATATGGAATGTTTTGAAGCTATATTAGGAAGAAGGGCCGTAAACTTTTTCGACGCTACCAAAGATATAGATTTGGAAGTCCTGAAAGATATAATAAACAAAGCCACGACGGCTCCTTCTTCCTACAATATACAACCGTGGGAGTTGGTACTTGTTCATACCAAGCAAAATAAAAAGATTTTAAGAGAGATATGCAACAACCAGCCTAAGGTAGAAGAGGCATCCGCTGATATAATTGTAATAGCAAATCCTAAAGCTGCCAACGAGCATGCTAACGATATTGTTAAAAGCTGGATAGAGCTAGGTTATATAACTAAGACAAATAAAGAGGCAGTGAAAAAAGCTATAGTAGATAGCTACGGGGTATATGATGATAACGAAATACCAGAAAAAGCCAAGTTAAAAGCGGTAAGAGATAGTTCTTTGTTTGCTATGAACTTCATGATTACGGCTAGATGTTTTGGATTAGATACTCATCCTATGGAAGGTTTTGATGATAAAAAATTAAGGGAATTTATAAAACTTCCAGATTTTAAGATAATAACTATGGTGATAGCTATAGGTTATAAAAATCAAAGCAAAAAACTTTTACCGAGAGCTTTTAGATATTCCTTTGAAGATTTTGCTAAAGTTTTATAGCTTTTGATAGTATATTTATACCTCCATAAAATCTCCAAAAAACAAATAACTCATATTTTTGCCTGATGTTTTTGATACATAAAGCGCTGTATCCGCTTTTTTGAACAACGTCTCTTTAGTATCGTTTTTGTTAAACTCTGTTATACCAAGGCTGATTGTCGCTTTTATAGTTTTGTCTTTGTATTTGAAATCTGTAGTCTCTACTATCTTTCTTAGCTTTTCTGAAACGACATACGCTCCAAATATATCTAACTGTTTTAGTATAATGGCAAACTCTTCCCCGCCTATCCTACAGAAAATATCGTCTTG
>NZ_BAAHXP010000019.1:0-26985 GCF_054656715.1 Hydrogenobaculum acidophilum | reverse complement strand
GTTATGAAGGATAAGAGTGGAAAGAGAAGGATGAGAGTTGGCATCAATCTCTTAACTCCGCTATTTCTTCTGAAGCTTCATAACCTTTAAGCCTAAATATAGAGACCACTAAACCTAAGCCTATAGCCACTTCAGAAGCTGCCACTGTAAGTATTATTATACTCATCACCTGAGCATCCACCTTTCCAAGAAAGTGAGAAACTGCTACTAAAGATACGTTTACACCGTTTAACATAATTTCTGTGGCTACAAGTATTGTAATAAGATTTTTTCTTATAATAATACCAAATATACCAACAAAGACAAGAAATAAACCTAGCATCATATAGTATTTATCCATTGGCTTTCTCCTTGCCAAATATTATAGCACCTATCATAGCTATTAACAAAATAAAAGAAGCCAACTCAAAAGGCACTATGTACTTTGTAAAAAGCACAGTACCAAGAGCACTTACATTGTCTTTTGGCAAAACCTGCCTTATATTAGAAAGCTTAGCATTGAAAACTAAATACAATACAGTTCCTATAGTAAAGAAAAAAGCTGGTAAAGCAAATATAAGCTCTTTTTTATAAAAGCCTTCAAACATCTTTATCTTTTCCCAAGGTATAGTAGTTATAACTAACACATAAAACACAACTATGGCAACAGCGTATATAACAAGTTGTAGCCCAGCCAAAAGGTCAGCTTTTAGAGCAAAAAAAGAAGCTGCTATAGATAAGATAAATCCAAGAAACCATACCATCACATGTATAGGGCTTTTAACGAGAATAGCACCTAAAGCGCTTACGATAGCAACACTTCCAATCACTATAAAAGCTAAAAGTTCCATTTTACCTTACCCCAAAGAGTTTCTCTTTCTTTATCATCTCTCCATATTCTATCTGGTAATTCTCTTACGGTTTTAGCGTTTGTGGCTCCTATTTTTTCCATATCATCCATATGTATAACCGCCTGAGACCTTCTGTAAACCGCCATTTCGTGTATATCGCTCATAGTTAGACATTCTACTGGGCAAGCATCTACACAGAGTCCACAAAATAGGCAATTTAGAAGGTTCATGTCAAACCTAACCACTTTTTTAGTGCCGTCTGGCATCTGAATAGCTTCTATTCTAAATAGTGTTGGCATAGGGCAAGCAGTCTGACACATATAACAAGCCACACACCTTGACTTACCTTTTTCAAAAGACATAAAGCCTTGTATGGCTTGTAAAGAAGGCGGCTCAGTACCATCGTATACGAAATGTCCATGTTTTCCTCTAAACCTTTTTGGTGGTGTTATCTTTTCCTTGGGGTATTGGGTAGTTATAGGCTTTCTAAGAAGGTTTTTCAGGGTTATAGTTAAACCTTTTATAAAATCCAAAAACAAAACACTTTCCAAAGGACCCAGGCTATCGTCTCTTCTAAGTCTCTTGAGCTTTATCATAAATATACCCTCATCCTTTAAAGTAAACAAAAAATGCAGTACCCACCAAATTTGCTATGGATATAGGTAGCAAGTACTTCCAGGCAAACTCTACCACATCCTTTGCCTGATATCTAGGTAGAGTCCAATGAACCCACAAAACAAAAAACAACAGTCCAAAGGTTTTTACTAAAAACCAAATAAAACCAGACAATGGTCCAAAAATATGAGGTCCAGACCATCCACCAAAGTAAAGCACAGTAGCTATAGCGCATAGCGCTAAAACATTTAAATACCATTCTGCCAAAGGGAAAATACCAAACTTCATACCACCGTACTCGACGTTGTAGCCGGTGACAAGCTCCGCTTCAGCTTCTTGTATATCAAATGGCACGCGTCCTGATTCGGCCAAAAGACAAAACAAAAATAGCACAAAGCTAATGGGTTGATAAACTATGTACCAAATACCACTCCTAATCTGGGAATCCACTATGTCGAAAACATTCATACTACCTGCCAGAAGTATAACACTTAAAGCCGCAAAACCAAGCACCACCTCATAGCTTACTATAAGAGCGGCCTTTCTCAAAGAACCTATAAAAGCATATTTACTGTTAGAGGCCCATCCGGCAAAAAGCGTCCCATAGGCTGCCATAGACCCCATAGCAAATATATAAAGAATGGCTATGTTTAAATTTGCAATTATAGGTTTTACTTCATGCCCCATGATTTTAAAAGACGGACCAAAGGGAACTACAGCAAAAAGCATAATAGCTGGCACCAAAGCCATCATGATAGCCATGTAATACAATTTTGTATCTATGCCCTTTGGTAGTATTGGGGCTTTTGTCATCAATTTAAGACCGTCAGCTAAAGGCTGTAAAAGCCCAAAAGGACCAACTACAGTAGGACCTCTTCTAGCCTGAAGATGACCGGCAAACTTCCTTTCGTACCACGTAAGGTATGCCCCCAAACCTAACGTCACAGCTAAAACTACCAAAATCTTAACAGCTATTACAATAGCAGTAAACAGAATATCGTTCATCTGTCAGTCTCTCCTACCACTGGGTCTATGCTTCCAAGAAGGGCCACCGCATCTGATATCGTATGCTTTTGTATTACTTTTGGAAAAACTGATAAGTTATAAAAAGAGCAAGACCTTATCCTAAGCCTATAAGGAGAAGATTTACCTATAGAATATATATAAAATCCAAGCTCACCTCTTGGGTTTTCTCCAGAAGAATACACTTCACCTTTAGGCACATTCTCTCCGTGTACCACTATTCTGAAAGACTTTACCATATCTTCTAAATCGTTAAACACATCTTCTTTTGGTGGAATTACAGCTGGATGCTTTTTGTTTACATAAGGCTCGTTCTCCGGCATCTTTTCTAAGGCTTCTATACATTGTTCTACTATACGAGCACTTTGATACATCTCTTCCATTCTAACGAGATATCTATCATAAACATCTCCTACATCACCAACAGGTATATCAAAATCCACCAAATCGTAAGCAGCGTAAGGGTCTATCTTCCTAATATCATAAGCAACACCAGAACCTCTTGCCACAGGACCGGTAAGGCCATATTGATAAACATCTTCTTGGGTTATTACACCCACATCCTTTGTTCGTTTTAACCATATTCTATTCCTTGTTAAAAGCCCGTGATACTCTTTTAGTTTTGAATAAAAGTCTTTCACAAAATGCTTGGCCACTTCTAGAGTACCCTTTGCCAAATCGTAATGTACACCGCCTATCCTTAAAAAAGCAGAGGTCAACCTAAAACCAGCGTTGCCCTCTATTATATCCATTATCTTTTCTCTTTCTCTAAAAGCGTATAAAAACACCGTTAAAGCTCCTAAATCTAGGGCTCCAGTGCCAAGCCAAAGAAGGTGAGAGTTTATACGTTGAAGCTCGGCAAACATGGTTCTTATGTATCTGGCTTTTAAAGGTACATCTATGTTTGCTAACTTTTCTACAGCTTGCACATATGAAAGTTCATTGCAAACAGCAGAAAGATAATCCATTCTATCTGTGTATGGTAAAAATTGAAAATAGTGGATATTTTCCGCTATTTTTTCCATCCCTCTATGCAACTGGCCAAGAATAACGTCTGTTTGTATAATATGTTCGCCTTCCAAATCAAACAAAAACCACATGGTACCGTGAGTACCGGGGTGAAGCGGACCCCAGTTTAACACAAGCTGTCCTCTTTTTGTTATCCTAGATTTTTCTGTTTTTTCTATATCTTTTATTGTAGGCACATATGTATGCATTATATCATAATCATGAGATGGTGGCATCGTATTTCCTTCTAGCACCTCCGTCAAAGATGGGAGCTTTTGTTCTGGTATCCCACCAAGAGGAAAATCTTTTCTAAGCGGAAAGTATTTGTAGTCTTCCCACATAAACATTCTTTTTACATCTTCATGACCCTCAAACTCTACCCCAAACATATCGTAGCTTTCTCTTTCGGCCCATTTAGCCCCAGCAAATATATCTTTAGCAGTAGGAAGTTTGTTGTTTTTAAACCAAACTTTAACCGCCAGTCTCTCAAAAGTATAAGGATTTACAAGTATATATTGACCTAAAAACCTATCTTTTTCTTTTGGAAAATCTATAACATGAAAATCTATAAAATATCTAAAATCTTCAACGTCTTTCAAATGTTTTAGTATGTTTGTTATATCTTTCGTATCCTCAACATTTATACAAGCAAAATGAGGCTGTATATCTATATTTATCTGCCTAAAGTTGTGCTTTATTCTTTCAAGAGTATCTTTAGAAGCCCAAGGCATTGTTAGACCCCGATACCACTTAAAAGTTCTGGAGATAAATCCTTTTTAAACTCTTCAAAAGCTTTTTCGTAGCGTGTGACTTTTTTCTCTCTTATCTTCCTTTGAAGTTCCAAAAGCCCAAATATGAGACCTTGTGGAGTAGGTGGGCATCCTGGTATATAAACATCCACCGGTATAATTCTATCAACTCCTTGTAAGGTAGAATAAGTGGGGAAAGGCCCCCCTGCAGAAGCACATCCACCCATCGATATACACCATTTTGGCTCTGGCATTTGGTCCCATATAAGTTTTAACATAGGAGCCACTTTATTTACAACAGTACCAGCCACTATAAGCACATCCGCCTGTCTAGGAGACGCTCTAAATATCATACCAAGTCTATCTATATCAAACCTAGAAGCTGCCGCATGCATCATCTCTATAGCACAGCAAGCTAATCCTATAGTAACTGGCCAAAGGGCATTACGTCTGCCCCAAGAAAGCAACTCATCCACCGTAGTGGTGATAAAACCGTTGCCATTTATGCTAGAAGCCATAGCTCACCTCACAAAAGAAGTTTTCAAATCTGCCACTTTAAAGCACCCTTCTTAAGGGCATACAAAAATCCAATAATAAGCACTCCTAAAAATACAACAGCCTCAACCAAACCATACGCACCTATCTTTCTAAACACCACAGCCCAAGGGAAAAGGTATGCAGCTTCTATATCAAACAATATTAATAAAAGTCCAAAAAGGTAGTATCCTTGCTTTAATATAGGTCTTGCTGAATCATCGTAAAGAGGTACACCGCACTCGTAAGGATAGCTGTTGGTTTTACGCTTTTTAAAATTTAAAAGCTCATTTAAAAACGTCATAACAAACGCTATAGTCAAAGCTATTAAAAGCAAAACCACCAATCCTATCATAGAAAGCCTCTAAAAATTTATTTTAAGCTACCGAAAATCTTTTCTCCAAGAAAAGTTTCCAAGTATTTGGCATGTTTTCTAACTCTTCTTCGGCTATCCTTTTTACAGCTTCCTTGTCGTAAGTGCCAGAACTTCTTCTTACCTTGACATCGCATACTTGAGGTCTATTTATAGGTTTACCTATTTGTGACACCATATAACAATAGGCCTCTTCTATACCTTCTACCTCTTCTACAACTCTTTTTGCTATGGTATTTGCCACTACGTTATAGATTTTACCTATATGAGATACCGGATTTTTACCCGCAGCAGCCTCCAAAGACATCGGTCTATAAGGCGTTATCAAACCGTTTGCCCTATTTCCTCTACCTACTTGCCCATCGTCTCCTTGTTCTGAAGATGTCCCAGTCACCGTAATATAAACAGACTCATTTTCTATATCATCAGCTGTATTTACAAAAACGCTAACGTTCTTATTGGTATATTTTCTAGCATTCTCTAAAACTTTATTTGTAACAGCTTCTTTTTGCTCTTTGTATTGTTTTATATCTTTTACATATTTATCTACAAAAGCCGCAGATACAGTAATTCTTATATTGTCTTTTATTCTTACACCCATCACTTTTATATCCTCTCCCACTTCTGGATGTTCTTTTTTGAGTTCGTCTGAGTTTAAAAGCTTTTCAGTATGAAATACTATATTTTCGAGTTCAGAAAAAGGAGCAAATCCCACTCCAAAAGACGTATCGTTTGAAAGTGGCACTTCGCCTTTGGTTTGAAATCTATCAAAAAGCTCTACCAAATCTTTACTTCCCGGTTTTATACGAGTTTGAAGTATTATATGTTTACTAAAATCTAAATTTCTTATATGTTTTTTAAGCCAGTTGTGAGCAACATCTATCGCGAGCTCATCCACTGGAAATTCTTTACCGTTTATATCTCTTAAGGCTCTGCCCACTAAAAATATCTCTATAGGAGATATCACTTCGCCACCACCAAATTTAGCTTGGGCTTTCCCGCCAACTAAAAGCGCTTTATCTACGTTGTGGTGCATAATAGCGCCAAGCTCTCTTATGTACATCTTAGATAACTCAACAGAGAGCTCTTCTGCTAAAGAGTCACATATTGTGTCTGGATGACCTATGCCCTTCCTTTCGACTATTTCAGCCTCTTGAGTAGACACCTTCTCAAAGGTCATTTCAGAAACTACTATGAAATCCATTATAAAGCCGCCTTCTTTTTCTTCATAGCCTTCATAAGTCTTTTTCTAGCAGCACGCTCTTTGCGTTTCCTCTTTTGACTTGGTTTTTCATAAAACTCACGTCTCTTGAGTTCCGTCAGTATACCTTCTCTTTCCACCACCTTTTTAAACCTTTTCATCGCCTTTTCAAAAGACTCTGAATCGCCAACTATTACTGTAGCCAAACTAAAACCTCCTTAAACAAAATTTTGGTTTAAACATTATATTAGCTCATAAAAGATTTGTCAAGCAATTTGTGAAAAACTGGTGAAAGTCTAACGTACAAATCTTCCAAGCTCTGAGATAAGACTTTTGTACCAAACACCACCGGCATAAAATTCGTATCACCGTTCCAGCGCGGTACTATATGCTGATGGATATGTGTTTCCAATCCTGCTCCAGCACTCCTACCTAAATTGTAACCTATATTAAATCCATCAGGTCTTAGAACTTCCGTAAGAGCTTTTATAGACAGCTTTGTCATATAAAATATATCCTGTACCGTATCTTCGTCAAGGTCATCTAAATCGTTTGTATGTAAAAATGGCACCACCATGAGATGTCCAGAGTTATAAGGGTATTTGTTCATTATCACAAACGTTTTTTTGCTTTTAGCCAAAACAAGCGTTTCTAAAGAAGGTGTATGCTTGGCGGCTTCGCATAAAAAACAACCAGACTCCTTGCCTAAATTCTCAACATAAGAACCTCTCCAAGGAGCCCACAAAAGCTTCATTACTTTATCCTCAACATCCTATTTATAGAAGCCTGTAGCTGCTCTTCGGTAGGTGGATTTTCAAATCTATCCATCTCCATAGTTTCCGCAAAACAAAGCAAAGAAGGATAAGACCAAAGACCAAAATCTTGCTGAGAATCGTTTTTGGTAATGTTAAGATAATAAAAACCTATCTTATCACCGTAAAGCTTTATATATTTTGATATAGCTTCATAAAACTCTTGATTTCTCGGATTATCAGGAGAGCTTACAATAAGAATGGCGGGCGTATCAGAAGCCATAACCTTCTCATAGATATCTTTGTCTGTTACCTCTATCATGTCTTTAAACATATAAAAACCTCCATTTCAAAATCCAAAAAATAAATCGTTTTGTGGTGCTTGTAAAAAGCCCAAAGATATGAGCTTGTCCTCCATCTTTTTTATAAGCACTTCTGGCATAACTGCCAATGGGCAAGCGTAATTGCAATTTTTACAATGAGTGCAATGGTTCAATACACCTTTCATAAGTTTTGCATAATCTTTGTTTTGATTTCTATCGTCTTCTAAAAATCCATATGCTCTAGCGAAAACAAAAGGCCCTCCAAATTCTTTATCTATTGGCATAACTGGACATACGCTGTTGCAGATAAAACACGCTATACAATTTTTGGCGTTTTCTATGCTTTTAAAATTAAAATTATCATACTTACCAGACGCAAAATCCACCTTCACGTCTTTATACTTATCAAACCAATATACATGCTCCACCACCAAATCTTTTATAACCACAGCGTTATCTATGGGTTCTAAGACTATGCTATCTTCTTCAAACTTATCCAACCTTGTCTTACAAGCTAATACATTTCTCCCATTTACTTTTACAGCGCAAGTGCCGCATATACCAGCCCTACACATGTGCCTATAGCTAAGGGTTGGATCTATTTCCTTTATTTTGTGTAAAAGCTCTAAAACAGTGATATTTCTTTGTATATCCAAATCGTAAGAACAAAAGCTATCCCCTCTTTTGATATTGATTATCATAGCACCTTCAAAAGATTTTCGGCATCTTGAAGTTTATCTACGTTAAAAACCCTAACTCTACCATCTATCTGAGAAATAAGTTTAGAAAGCACGTTTTTAGGACCTATCTCTACGAAAGTATCCACTCCTTGCTCTATCATATACTGCACACATTGGTACCATCTTACTGGAGAGTATATTTGTTTGTGAAGATTATCTCTTATTTCATGAGCCATTGTATGGGATTTCGCATCAAAGTTAGACACGAGAGGAATATTTATATTTTGTATAGGAGTTTGAGCAAGCTTTAGCCTAAAAGCGTCAGCCGCTGACTTCATCAAAGAACAGTGTGAAGGTACAGATACTTTTAGCATTATGGCTTTTCCGCCCATTGACTTTGCTATCTCTATAGCTTTCTCTACAGCTTGTTTTTCACCAGAAATAACTGTTTGCTCCAAAGAGTTGTAGTTTGCTGGCTCTACAACACCTACATCTTGAGCTTCTTTGCAAGCTTGTTCTACTTTTTCAGGTGGAAGTTTTAGTATAGCCGCCATAGCACCCTTACCTTCTGGCACGGCTTCTTGCATATATTTACCTCTTAAGAAGGTAAGCTTGGCAGCTTCGTAAAGATCTATGCCTTTTACCGCTAAAAGCGCCGTATACTCTCCTAAGCTATGGCCAGCTACAAAATCAGGGTCTTTTAAACCCATCTTTTTTAAAGATACGTATATAGCATAGCTTGCCGCCAAAAGAGAAGGTTGAGTGTTTATAGTCTTTGATAGTTCTTCTTCGGTACCTCTAAACACTATATCGGTTATATTTTTTCTAATGGCTTCCTCTACGCTGTGAAACACATCAGAAGCTTCAGAAAACTCTTTATAGAAATCATATCCCATTCCAACATATTGAGAACCTTGACCAGGAAATACGTAAGCTATCATGACAATATTATATTCGTTTTCAAGGCTTTTGTCTATAAAATTTAGTTATAATTTTTAGCTTTTAAAAAATAAAATTTATAGGTTAAGGTTGTATAATATTTATATGATTAGAGAAGAAGCCGTGGCAGGACTTTTTTATCCTGAGAAAAAGGAAACACTTTTAAAAGCCATAAACTTAGTGTGCGAAAACGAAGTTATCCAAGATGTGGATGCAAAGGGTGCTATAGTACCTCATGCTGGATATATATATTCTGGTCATACCGCTTGTAGCGTATATAAAAAATTAAAACCAAAGAAAAATGTAATCATGATGGGGCCAAACCATACTGGACAAGGGCCTGTTATATCTATAGATAGTGCCGATTCTTGGAAAACACCCCTTGGTGAGGTAAAGGTAAACAAAGACCTAAGGGATAAGGTAGCCTCTTTTGGTATAGAAATAGAACACAATGCCCATATCAAAGAGCATGCGTTAGAAGTGCAACTTCCATTTTTACAGGTATATTTTAAAGATTTTACGATAGTGCCTATTATATTGGGTTTCTTAGATTACGAAACAATAGTAAAATTTGGAAGGTTTTTATCCTCTTTTGTAGACGAAAATACGTTTATACTAGTGAGTTCTGACATGTCTCATTACATATCCCAAGAGGAAGCCCAAAAGAAAGATAGTTTTCTTTACGATGCAATAGTTAATCTTGATTCAAAAGAGCTTTATAGAAGAGCTATCCAATACAACATCACGATGTGCGGGTTTATACCAGCGGCAGTTGCCATAGAAGCCTTAAAAGACAAGGTAAAAAAAGTTTACGCGGTGGAGTATACAAACTCTGGCATGGTCACAAAGGATTTTAGCAAGGTAGTGGCTTATCTTGGTGTCATTTTTGAATGAAGATAGCCACAATAGGTTTGTCTGGAAGCGGAAAATCCTATATTGCATCAATATTAGAAAGCTTTGGATTTTACTGGATAAGATCTGATTTCATTAGAAAATCTTTGTTTGGAAGCTTTTACGATGAAGAAACCACAAAAAAAGTTTACGAAGAACTTATAAATATTGCAAAAGCACACAAAGACGCTGTATTGGATGCTACTTTTCTTAAAAAATGGCAAAGAAAACTTGTAATAGACAATTTTCCCAATGAATATTTTTTTATTTTTGTAAAAGCCGACGAAAACCTTATAAAGCAAAGGCTTCAAACGAGAAAAGATATATCTGATGCCGATTTTACAGTATATCTCATGCAAAAGTCTTCTTTTGAGCCCCCTGACGAAATTCCAAAAGATAGACTCCTCATCTTAGAAAACAACGATGCCACAAACATAGAAAACGTTTTAAAAGACGCTATAACCAAATTAAAAACTTAAAAAATTTTCTACTTCCATAAAAATTACATAAGCCGCAGGAACAATTGTATACAATTTTGTTAACATATTTACAATGTTTGTAACGTTAATATGTGATTACATCATTGACTATCTTTGAGCATGCTGATGGTATAAAATTTGCCTAAGCTATTTTAAGAAAATTTTTTAAGGAGGTAGCTTATGAAGAAAATCGAGGCTATCATCAAGCCTTTTAAGCTTGATGAAGTCAAGGACGCACTGGTGGAGATAGGCATCGGTGGTATGACTATCACCGAGGTAAAAGGCTTTGGCCAGCAAAAAGGCAAAACGGAAATCTACAGAGCCACCGAATACGTTATTGATTTCCTACCCAAGATTAAAATAGAAACGGTGGTCAAAGATTCAGAGGTAGAGAAGGTGGTAGAAACCATCTTAAAATCTGCCCAAACTGGTAAGGTAGGTGACGGAAAGATTTTTATCTACAACGTAGAAGAAACGGTAAGAATAAGAACTGGTGAAAAAGGAGAGAGTGCCATATGAAAATTTTTAAAGGAGGTATAGATATGTTCAAGAAAATCGGATTAGGTTTTCTGCTTCTCACAGGAAGCGCATTTGCTGACACGGCACCAAAGCTAAATCACGGTGATACCGCCTGGATGCTGGCAGCGAGTTCTTTCGTTATGCTTATGACATTGCCAGGTTTGGCATTTTTCTATGGTGGAATGGCGAAGAAAAAGGACCTATTAAACACCATAGCCCTTAGTTTTATGGCTTATGCTATAACAAGCGTAATATGGGTGCTTTACGCTTACTCTCTTGCCTTTGGTGCAGATGTTCATGGTGTAATTGGCAACTTGCAGTATCTTTTCATGAACGGCGTAACATCAAACACACTTCATCCATCTACCACTGTACCTGAGTTTATATACTGTGGATTCCAGCTTACTTTTGCAGCCATTACAGTAGCTTTGGCTAGCGGCTCTATAATAGAAAGACTGAAGTTTAGTGCATGGCTTGTGATAGTGCCTCTTTGGATAACCCTTATATATGCGCCTATAGCTCACTGGGTATGGGGCAACGGATGGTTGTCTCAGCTTGGAGCTCTTGATTTTGCAGGTGGTACCGTTGTTCACATAAATGCTGGTGTGGCTGGTCTTGCCGGTGCTTTAGTGCTTGGCAAACGTAAAAATACCCAGCTTATACCAAACAACGTAGCTTATACGATACTTGGAGCTGGTCTTCTTTGGTTTGGATGGTTTGGATTTAACGCAGGTTCAGAAGTAGCAGCCGATGGTATAGCTTCAAGCGCATGGCTTGTGACAAACACAGCTACTGCTATGGCAGCTATAGCTTGGATGGTAACAGAGTGGATGTTGCACGGCAAACCCACCACATTGGGTATGGCTTCTGGTGCTATAGCAGGTTTGGTAGCTATCACGCCAGCTTCAGGTTATGTAAATGTCATGGGTTCCATAGTAATTGGTATAGTAGCTGGTGTGGTGCCAGTGTTTGCAGTATCTTGGCTAAAGCCAAAACTTGGTTATGACGATTCTTTGGATGCTTTTGGTGTTCACGCTGTTGCTGGTTTCTTGGGAGCTATTTTGACCGGTGTATTTGCAGACCCATCTATCAATCCAGCCGGAAAAGGTCTTTTGTATGGAAACCCACATCAAGTAGTAATACAGCTAATAGCAGCTATGTCCACAATGACATACTCCTTTGTAATGAGCCTTATAATCTTCAAAGTGGTTGATATCGTAATGGGTATAAGAGTGAAAGAAGAAGATGAAGTAGAAGGTCTTGACTCGGTGGCTCACGGTGAAACAGCTTACAACTAATATTTTAGGAGGTTATTTTATGAAAAACTCTAAAACTTACAAACACTTTTTCATGGCTTTGGCCATCCTGTCCTTACCCCTCGGCGTGGGGGGTGCTTATGCCTTCCAACTTGACGAAGGGGCTTTTGGAAAGCTAAACATAGACGGGGCTGTAAGCGGATACTACCTCTATTCAAACAACGTCCCACCAGCTTCTTCTGGGTCTTCCACAAACGGAGATAAGAAAAACAGATACGATATATCAAACGCTCTTGTGAATATCTCAAAACCAGATGGTATATTTAGATTTACAATAGTAGCGGGTGCTTACGCTTTTCCCACGGTAGGGGAAACCACCGCCAAAACCACCCAAAGTGGATATAACACAGATCTTTTTTCAGCGCTTCCGATAGCTTATTTAGAGTTTGATCCAAATTCTTCTATCTCTATAAAAGCCGGGAAACTTCCTACGATGATAGGATATGAGTCAGCTTTTACCTATCAAAATATAAACATCCAAAGAAGCATACTTTGGGGTATGCAACCGGTGGTAAGTAGAGGTATAAGATTTACCTATACAAAAGGCATATTTACCGGGTCTTTGGAGTTAAACGATGGATTTTACTCTGAGAAAAAACTTGCCCTAGAAGGCTCTCTTAGTTTAGCTCCCAATCAAAACTCCTCTATAAGTTTTAACTTCATATACCCAGACAAAAACACAAAACCAAATCCAACTTCTACACCAGCTAACAAGCAAGAGTATGAGCTCACAGGATCTTACACGATATCTAAATTTACATTTGCCTTTGACTCTATGTATGTACATGTCCCCACAAGCACAGAAGGAGAGACTGTTTCAAACCATGCTTTTGGTATAGCTGGTTATGCCACTTACAACATAAACGATGCATGGTCTTTAAATGCAAGAGCCGAGTACGACCAAGAGGGAACTTCTGGTACAGATATAATAGGCTTTGGTCCTGGGGCCCATGTTTATACGCTTACATTTACCCCAGAGTACAAGTACAAACAGTTTTTCATAAGACCTGAAGTATCATACGTTCATATTACAAACGTAGCTTCAGCTTATTATTACACCTCACCAACCGCCAGCACACCCACAAAAAATACACAAATAAGGCTTGGTTTAGAAGCTGGTTTCGTATTTTAAAAATGATGGAGGGGCCTGAGGGAAGGGTTTAAAAATGGGCATGTTTGAAGGTATAGAGATACGCTCTTACCTTCAGCCTATTTTTTCTATAAAAACTCAAGATATCGTAGGCTTTGAAGCTCTTTGTAGGGGCTTTAAAAATGATAACATGATTTACCCAGCTGAGCTTTTCAAGTTTGCTAGTGATTTGGGTAAACTTGGCGAACTAGAAGAAGTTTGTAGATACAGCGCTATAGATTATTATAAAAACCTAAAACAACAAAACAAAATCATATTTATAAACTTTGACATGAGCGCCATAAAAGACAAAAACAGCTTAGAAGAGTTTATTTTTAATTTAAAAGGTGTAAACTTTAACTACGTTTGTATTGAGCTTATAGAATCAAAAGTAGATTTTAGGTTTTTAATGTATGCGGTTTCTTTGTTTAGATACTATGGTTTTCTTGTGGCATTGGATGACTTTGGCACAGGACATTCCAATTACAATAGGTTATCTATGATAAAGCCAGATATATTGAAATTAGACATGAGTTTAATAAGAGATATACATCTTTCCGCTGAAAAGCAATACATAGTAAAATCTTTAACCAACCTAATACACAATTTAGGAGGTCTTGCCTTAGCAGAGGGCGTAGAACAAGAGTAGGAGCTTTTTAGCTGTATGGATATTGGCGTGGATATGTTTCAAGGGTTTTTATTATCAAGACCACAATGCTATAAGTCGATAGACTTAGAAAGCATATCAGCTATTTTTAAAAAGCTTATATCAAAGTATGAAACCTATAGATTAACTATCATAGAGAAATACATTCAACAAATATCTACATTCAAACATATTGTAGAAAATATAGCCAAATCGCTTACAGTAGAGAATTTTAAACGCTATGTGGATAATTACGATTTTATAAGAGCGATATATTTGTTAGATTGGGATGGCAACGTAGTATTTGATACTATTTTAAAAAGAAATCATATAAAACCCCTGTTTAAACCAGCCAAAAAAGGCGATAACCTATCTTTCAAAGAATATTTTATGCATATTAGATACTATAAAAAAGACCTCTATATTTCTGACCCGTACATCTCACAAGCTGATGGAAAGCAATGCATCACCGTATCCTGCAAAGTATCTGGAGAAAAAATATTTGTCTTGTGCGTTGACTTTACCCTTTAAACATATTACAATTTCTTGATTTCAATGTTGTATTTGCTAATTCTATAGTTTAGCTGTCTTACCGTCATACCCAACAACCTTGCTGCTTTCGCCTGCACGTAACCAGTCTTTTCTAAAGCTTGAATTATCCTTTCTTTTTCTTCATCTTCCATAGTTTTATGCTTTTCTAAAGGTTCAACTTTGATATTATCAGGCTTATGCTCCAAGCTATGCTCTAAGGCTTTGACGCTCGCTTTATTTATAACTTTCGTAGGACAAAATAATCCACCTATGCAAGATAAGTCCTCTGGCTTTATAACATTTGAGTTGGCCATAATAGCCGCTCTTGTTAGACAGCTTTCTAGCTCTCTTATATTACCTTGCCAATCACAAGCCAACATGACATCCACTGCGGCTTTATCTATCTTTATATCTTTATTTAACTTTGTTTTAAGGTTTTTAATAAAATACTCTATCAAAATTGGTATATCTTCTCTTCTTTCTCTTAGAGGTGGTATATATATGCTATACACGCTTATCCTATAGTATAAGTCTTCTCTAAATATACCATCCTTTACCATCTTTTCTAAATCCTTGTTTGTAGCTACTATTATACGTACATTTGCTTTTTGGGTTTTTGTGCTGCCTATTTTTTCAAATTCTTTTGATTGTAAAAATCTTAGAAGTTTTGCCTGCATTGACAAAGGCATATCACCTATTTCATCTAAGAAAAGCGTACCTCCCTCTGCTTGCTCTATCTTACCTTTTTTTGTAGTGTAAGCTCCAGAAAAAGCCCCCTTCTCATAGCCAAAAAGCTCTGCCTCTAAAAGGGTTTCCGGTATTGCTGCACAATTTACTTCTACAAAAGGATTGTCTTTTCTAACAGAGTTAAAGTGAATAAACTTGGCCAAAGACGTTTTTCCAGTACCAGATTCACCTCTTATCATAACAGTAACATCTAAGTTTGATATCTTTAAAGCCTGCTCTATAATTTTTTCATAAACTCTGCTCACTCCAATAAAGCCTTCTTTAATAACCGATTTTGAAAGTTCTTTTTTAAGAAATGCTATCTCCTCTGACATAGTTTCTTCTTTTTTCTTTATGTTGTAATAAGCTTCGGCATAGCTTCCAATAAGATTTGAAAGTATTATTAGGAATTGCAAAAAATCATCTATTGGTATCTTATCTTGTTTCATCTGCTGTTTTGACAAATCCACAGATATAACCCCGAGTACCTTGTTGTCATGCTTTATAGGTACTCCCATAAATATAGAGTCCTGTAGATCTTTTACGTCTCTGCCTAATAAATTTAAAAAATAGGATTCGTTGTTTAAATCTTTTATCACCACCGGATAACCATCTTTAAATATGCTACCTATAACACCTTGCCCTTTCCTTATAGGCTTACTAAACTTACTGTTCATATTGTATCCGTATTCAAGATTTATTTCATCTTTTGTACCAAGCATATATATACCTATACGTTTTACATGGTCCAATGTGGACAGCGCATTCACAGTATCTTTAAGAACATCGGAAGGCAAAGTACTTACTTTGCTAAACGCTTTCGAAATATCGAGTAGTATACGTTCCTTTAACCTAAAATACTTCTCCATACATTACCTTACATAGCAAATATAATGCCACATTGTCGTTTATGCTATATTATAAATCATGTTTTATTTCTAAAATGGTATAATATTTGCAATATACAAGTTATGGCTCGCTTAAACTTTATAGGTTATCTTGGATATTTGTTTGGTCAAGAAGAAGTTCGCATAGACGTTAAAAGTATTGATGAGCTTATGTCTTTTCTTAAAAGCTCAAAACTAAAAGACACATTGTTTGATGAGCAAGGAAACCTGTACGAAGGCATTCTTTTTATGAAAAACAACGAAGTTATCAATATTGCAAAATATAGCAAAACGACCAACTCAAATGTTAACAAAAATGTTAACATATACACATTAGAGGAAAACGAGATTACTATATCCGAAAACGATGAAATAACCATATCGCTTCCTACGGCTGGTGGATAAAATATGAAAATCGAGGTGAACTTGGACACGTGCATAGGATGCAAGATGTGTATGCTGGTATGCTCTTTAAAAAAAGTCGGTGGCTTCAACCCAACGTACTCTAATATTCAAATAAACTTAGACATTGGAAGAAAAGCTTTGTCTTACAAGCTTGAAGATGATTGCGGCATCTGTGATAGTATTTGTGAAGAGTTTTGTATAACAAAATCCATAAAGGTATTGTCATGAGTGTATGGGGTAAATACCTTGAAATAGATTTGTCCCATAAAAGCTACAAAATTATAGATATAAACAAAGAAGTATACGAAAAATACATAGGCGGCAACGGTATTGGAGCTTATTTGCTGTATAAATATTTAAAGCCAAATATAGATCCACTTGATGAAAATAACGTAGTAATTATAAATACAGGACCAGCAAATGGCACCATAGCACCAATGGCTTCTAAATTTTGCGTAGTATCAAAGTCTCCCCAGACGTCTGGCTTTACAAAGGGTTTTTGCGGTGGAGAGTTTGGAGAGGAAATAAAGTATGCAGGCTACGATGGTATTGTTGTAAAAGGGGCAAGCAAAGATTGGATATATCTTTATATAGAAGATGATAGAGTTTTTTTGAAGATGCTTCAGATATTTTAGGCTTTTACACTACAAAAACCCAAGAATGGCTTCAAGAAAAGCATAAAAATGCAAAGACCATAGTAATAGGTCCAGCTGGAGAAAACCTTGTTAGGTACGCATGCTTAGTGTCAGAACTGCGAGCCGTAGGTACAGGCGGTATTGGGGCTGTTTTTGGCGCCAAGAAATTAAAAGGTATAGCCATAAAAGGTAGCTGTATATTAAAACCTAAAAACGAGAAACGTTTGAAAGATTTTGTATTGAGCTTTTATAAAAAGGTGTATAATCATCCAGGTGTCAAAAATCTAAAAATGTTTGGCACTGCAGCCGGGCTCATGCATTTACAGAAGCTTGGCGCTTTACCTTCTTACAATTGGCAAAAAGAAACTTTTGAAGATGCTTATAGTATAAGCGGTGAAGCACTTAGAGAAAAGGTGTTAAAAGACGTGTCTTGTTTTGGATGTATAGTCCCTTGCGGAAAATATAGTATATCAAAAGATACGTTTACTGTAGGCCCTGAATATGAAGGTATTTTTTCTTTGGGAACCATCATAGGCAACGGTGACTTAGATGAGCTTATAACGTTGGACAGGTTGACTGATGAACTTGGTCTTGGTCAGATACAAACAGGTGGTGTCCTAGCATGGGCTATGGAGTGCTACGAAAAGGGCATACTTGATATTAAAACACTAGACGGGTTGGAGCTAAACTTTGGCAATACAAAAAGCGTCAGACTTTTGTTAAAAAAGATAGCTTTTAGAGAGGGGATAGGAGATATATTAGCAGAAGGTTCATCAAAAGCTTCAGATATATTGGGTGGCAAAGAATACACAATGTGTGTAAAAAATATGGAAATAGCTGGGCATTCACCAAGGGCTGTAAAAACACAAGCGATAGGATACGCTGTATCAAACAGAGGACCAGTGCACTGCGATATAAGACCAGGTATAGAAGAAAACAACATTATCCCTTTTGGAACACCAGACAACAAAGGCAAAGAATCAAAGGACCTTGTGGTATGGAGCTCTATAGTAAATAGCATCATATATTGTTTGAGCGCAGAAAGGGTAGTGGGGCTTAAACTAAATCAAGATATAGTCGATATGCTAAATGCCGTCATGGATAGTGATTTAGATATAAATACCGTATACAAAATTGGGGAGCGCATATATACACTAGAAAGGCTTTTTAATATCAGAGAAGGGTTTTCTTCAAAAGATGACACATTGCCAAAAAGAATAATGGAAGAGTCCTCTGACACAGGAAGGATTACCAAAGAACAAGAATTAAAGCTTATGATAGAAGAGTTTTACGAAGCTTTTGGCTGGGATAAAGACGGCAAACCCACTAAAGATACCATAAAAAGGCTTGGCTTAGAGGAGTTTTTATGATTTTAGATCCGACTTCTTCCTACTATTGGTACTTATATAAAGATATAGATTTGCAAGATGTTTTTTACAACCCTATGGGCATTAACTCTTTATCGTTAAAAGCCAAAGAAACTCTTATAAAAGCAAGAAGGGCTGTTTCAAGCTTTGTAGGTTGTAAAGACCCAGAGATTGTATTTGTAGGCAGTTCCACCGAAGCCAACAACACGATTATAAAAGGAGCAAATACTTATAGTAAAAATAAAACCATCTTAACTACACAGCTAGAGCATATTTCGATACTTCATCCTATAAATACCCTTGCCAAAGAAGGGTTTAAAGTATTTTACCTACCTGTAGACAACTATGGGGATTTTGTTTACGATTGCATACCAGAAAATATAGATTTTTTAAGCGTTGGTGCTGTTTGTAGAGAAACTGCTCAAAAAAGGGACATAGAAAAATTTTGCAAGCTTTTAAGAGAAAAAAACGAAGATATATTTATACATATAGATGCTTGGGGACTTCTTTACATAGACTTTGATATAAGCTTGGTAGATGCTATAAGTATAGACGCTGTATTTTTAGGTGCTATACCAGGTATTTCGGCTTTTTACATAAAAAAGGGTAAAAAAATAAAACCTCTTATAGAAGGTGGTACCCAAGAAAGGGGTCTAAGGGCTGGTGAACAAAATATAATAGGTATAAAAATATTTAAGCATATCTTGGAGTATCTAAACAAAAACAGAGCCAATATAGAAGAGTTTTTAAGACTCTCATCAACATATATAAAAGAAAACCTTAGGCTAAGACCTCTTTTTAAAGATAGTGCCCTTGGCATGCTTTCTTACGAAATACCAAAAGGAAGTTTAGAAAAGCTAGTAGTTATGATGGAAAAAGAAGGATTTTACTTAAATAGCTCAAGCCCTTGTATGGGCACAAATACCCAAAGGGAAGAGCTTCTTAGAAATATGCTTAGCATAACTGGGGACAATATTTTGTTTAGAATACCACCTTTGCTTAGCTTTGATTATGTTAGCTTTGTAGAAGCTATAAATAGTGTATCGGAACAATTATGAATGAAGTTTTCATTACAGACACAACACTAAGAGAAGGCTTACAATCTGCTATAGGGGAGATGACTATAGGACAAAGAAAAGATTTGTTCTACGATATTTTAAATCTAAACGTAAAAGAGATAGAGGTGGGGGTTCCAGCCCATAGCAAAGAGGAGAGAGGTTTTATCAAATCGCTTATAGATGAAGGATGTCAAGATAAAATCATAGCTTGGAATAGAGCAAATATAAAAGACATAAACTATTCTCTCCAATGCAATGTAAAATTAGTAGAGGTAAGCTTTCCTATATCGGATATCATGATTTATAAAAAATTAGGCAAAGATAGAAAATATATTTTTGATATAGCAAAAAATATTATACCTTTCTGTAAAGAAAAAGGGCTTTATATATCCTGTGGTTTAGAAGATGCCACGAGGGCAGATTTTTCATTTTTAGAGGAGTTTGTGCATCTTGTAAAAAATTTAGGAGCAGATAGAATTAGATACTCTGACACACTTGGCATTGCAAACCCTATGAAAGTATACAAAGATATAAACATTCTGTCAAAAATATTGCCAGTAGAAGTACATCTTCACAACGATTTTGGTATGGCCACCGCCAATGCGGTAAGTGCCATGATGGCTGGTGCTTCTTATATAAATACAACGATACTTGGATTAGGAGAAAGGGTTGGTATTACACCGTTAGAAGAGATAAGTTTATATGCTGAATTTGTGTTAGGTTATAAAACTAACATAAATGTATCAAACATTACAATTTTAGTTAAAAAGCTTACAAACATGCTGAACATAAATATACCACCCAACAAACCCATTTATGGGGCAAACGCATTTACAAATAAATCAAGTATTCACATAAAAGCCCAACAAAAATCAAAAGACATATATTTACCCTTTGACCCTAATATCATAGGTCTATCGGAAGAGTTTTGCTTCGGATATTTCTCAAAAGCCAAAAACGAATAAAATATAAAGTTTTATAACTTTTTACAAAAGTACGTTTTATTACAAATTGTAATGTTTTTGTCATTATCATTACAATATCAATATCTAAAATCAATTTAAACTAATAATTTTTATATCATCAATTAATAGTGTATGGTTAGCTAAAGCGCGCCTAACAATCAAAATAATAAAACTAACATAATGGCACATAATTTGCATTACGTTTGTTGAATCTAATTTTAAGGAGGTTTGACATGAGACAGATAGCAATTTACGGAAAAGGTGGAATAGGAAAATCCACCACCACTCAGAACACAGTCGCTGCTTTAGCAGAGGCTGGCAACAAATGTTTTATAGTGGGTTGTGACCCGAAAGCAGACTCCACTAGGCTTATTCTTCACATAAAAGCCCAAAACACCGTTATGCACTTAGCTGCCGAAAAAGGTTCTGTAGAAGACCTAGATCTAGAAGATGTAATGATGGTAGGTTTCAAGGGTATCAAATGTACAGAATCAGGCGGTCCAGAACCAGGTGTAGGATGTGCTGGTAGAGGTGTTATAACCGCTATAAACTTCTTGGAAGAAAACGGCGCTTTTGATGACGATTTGGATTACGTATTTTATGACGTTTTGGGTGACGTTGTGTGCGGTGGATTTGCAATGCCAATAAGAGAAGGCAAAGCTCAAGAAATCTACGCTGTTACATCTGGCGAAATGATGGCTATGTATGCTGCCAACAACATAGCAAAAGGTATATTAAAATATGCTCACAGCGGGGGTGTAAGGTTTGGCGGTGTTATATGTAACGCTCGTAACGTGGAAAACGAAAGAGAATTAGTGGAAGCTCTGGCAGATGCCTTAAGCACTCAAATGATACACTTCTTACCAAGAAATAAAATAGTTCAAGAAGCTGAGCTTAAAAGAATGACAGTTATAGAATACGCTCCTGACCATCCACAAGCTGACGAATATAGAACTTTAGCCAATAAGATAGCTGAAAACAAAAAGTTGGTAGTACCAACACCTCTTACAATGGACCAACTTGAAGACTTGTTGGTGAAATACGGACTCTTAAAACCTGAAGAAGTGGCTCCATGATGGATATTTTGCAGGCCTTTAGGGCCTGTCTTATTTATAAGTTTTGAAGATTATTAAAAAGGAGAATTGATATGGGTATAGTTGTTGATAAAGAAACTGCTGTTAAAATTATAGAAGATATTTTATCAGCCTACCCTACTAAAGCCAAAAAAGATCGTGCCAAACATATTACAACTGTTGCGCCCGGTGATACAAAATGTGCTCCAAAATCTAATATAAAAACTAGACCTGGAGTTATGACGGTTAGAGGTTGTGCTTACGCTGGTTCTAAAGGTGTTGTATGGGGACCAGTAAAGGATATGATACATATATCACACGGACCTGTAGGATGCGGATACTATTCCAGAGCCGGTAGAAGAAACTACTACATAGGTACCACTGGAGTTGATACGTTTGTTACACCACACTTTACAACGGATTTTCAAGAAAGAGACATCGTGTTTGGCGGTGATAAAAAGCTTACTCAAGCTATAAAAGAGCTTGAAGCTCTATTTCCTCTAAACAAAGGTATAACTATACAATCAGAATGCCCAATAGGGTTGATAGGTGATGATATAGAAGCAGTAGCAAGAAATACATCAAAAGAAATAGGAAAACCAGTAGTACCAGTAAGATGCGAAGGATTTAGAGGTGTATCTCAGTCTTTAGGTCACCATATAGCCAACGATAGCATGAGGGACTGGGTATACGAAAAAGGCGTAAAAGGCCAAGAGATAGAACCTTCTCCATACGATGTAGCCATATGGGGAGATTACAATATAGGTGGTGACGCATGGGCAACAAGGAAAATAATAGAAAAGATGGGTCTTAGAGTTATAACCCAGTGGTCCGGAGATGGTACATTATCTGAAATAGCCAATGCCACAAAAGTAAAGATGCTTTTAGTACACTGTTATAGGTCTTCAAATTACTTAGCCAGATATTTTGAAGAAAAGTTTGGTATACCATGGATGGAATACAACTTCTTTGGTCCTACTCAGATATTTGAATCAATGAGAAAAATAGCCAGCATGTTTGATGATAAGATAAAAGAAAGAACAGAAGAACTCATAGAAAAAGAGTACAAACCTAGATTAGATAGAGTGATAGAAAAATATAGACCAAGACTAGAAGGCAAAACCGTCGTATTGTATGTAGGTGGTCTAAGGCCAAGACATATAATCACCGCTTTTGAAGATTTAGGTATGCATGTAGTGGCTACAGGTTACGAATTTGCTCACCAAGATGACTACGATAGAACACTTCACTACATAGATAAAAACGCTACCATAATAGTGGATGACGCTACCGCTCATGAATTGGAAGAACTTTTAAGAGATTTAAAACCTGACCTTATGGCTTCTGGTATAAAAGAAAAATATCAAGCCCAAAAGATGGGTGTACCATTTAGACAAATGCACAGTTGGGATTATAGCGGACCTTACCATGGCATAGAAGGTTTCGAAATATTTGCCAGAGATGTTGATATGGCTGTTAATGGTAACGTTTGGAAAATGATAAAAGCCCCGTGGCAAGCAGCTTAAGGAGGTTTAACATGGGTATACATCATGAACTTAACATAAAAGACCATCTTGGTTGTTTCAGAGATGATGAATTTGTAGAGATGATAAAAAACAAAAGGGCTAATTTTGAAAACTGGGTTGGGCAGGAAGCTGTAAACAAAGTAGCAGAATGGACTAAAAGCTGGGAATATAGAGAATTAAACTTCAAAAGAGAAGCGATATCTATTAACCCAGCAAAAGCTTGTCAGCCTTTGGGAGCTTTATTTTGTGGGCTTGGTTTTGAGGGAGCTTTACCATTTTCCCATGGTTCTCAAGGATGTGTAGCTTATTTTAGGACACATATGGCAAGGCACTTTAAAGAGCCCGTGCCCATGGTTTCTACATCCATGACGGAAGATGCCGCTGTGTTTGGTGGTCAAAATAACCTACACGAAGGGCTTCAAAACGCTATAGCTCTTTACAAACCAAAAATGATAGCTATGAATACCACTTGTATGGCTGAGGTTATAGGTGATGACCTAAATAGCTTTATAAACAACGCCAGAGAAAAAGGTCTAATACCCCAAGATTTTCCAATAGTTTTTGCCCATACACCATCGTTCGTAGGTTCTCATATACTTGGTTACGATTTACAAATGAAAAGCATACTTCAACAAATGACAGACTATTTTGAAAAATACGGCGTAGACAATATAGATAAATACGATGAAAATGGAGAATTTTACGCCAACGGTGGATTGTTAGCTTGGTTAGAACAAAATAAAGCCAACGCTCAGGCTGGAGGTGAATAATATGAAAGCTGTTAACTTTATATTGGGTTTTCACACTTACTTGGAAGATTATCCCGAAACAAAGAGGATAGCCAACTCTTTTGGTATAGACCCAATAATACTATCTGACCCATCAGAAAACTTAGACTCTGGTATGAAAGGTGAATACAAGCTCTACAACGGTGGCACGCCACTTAAGGACATCTACAGAGCTAAAAGTAGCGAAGTTACCATATGCTTCCAAAAGTATTCTACCGAGAAAACAAGAGAATACATAGAAAAAGGATGGAACCAAGCCACAAAAGTGATAAGACCATACGGTATAAAAGGCACTGACGAATTTTTAATGACTTTATCTCAAATTAGCGGTATGCCAGTACCAAAAGAACTTGAAATAGAACGTCAAAAGCTTTTAGACGCTATAGCAGATTCTTACTATTGGATAAATGGAAAACGCTTTGCGCTATGGGGAGACCCTGATTTTGTATATGGCATGACATCTTTCTTGTTAGAGCTTGGCGCAGAACCAATTCATATACTCTGCACAAACGCCAACGACGAATGGGCAGAAGAAATTAAAAATCTATGTTCTTTGTATCCCAACGGTCAATATGCACAAGTATTTCCGGGAAAAGACTTATGGCATATGAGAAGCTTATTGTTTACAGAACCAGTAGACTATATGATAGGTACGTCTTACGGAAAATATCTGTGGAGAGACACTGGTACACCTCTTATACGTATAGGCTATCCAATATTTGATAGACACCATTTACATAGATACGGGATATTGTTTTATAAAGGCGCTCTTAACATGCTAGTATGGATAGTAAACACCATATTGGATGAAACAGATAGAAATACCTTAGGTATTGCTACTACGGACTATAGTTTTGATCTTATAAGGTAAAAGTGTCATGAATTATGAAGCTGAGAACATATTTTCATGGTTTGAGGCTCCAGCATACGTCAAGGATCTACTTTACAGGGCTGTCCTTCATTGGGAGGACACGCCGCTTTCTAGAGAATACATAATGATGGCATTAGACAAGTCAGAAGACGATATAAACGTATTGACGGCAGCTTATAGATTTTTCTTCTACAAACAAGATTATAATATGGCTCTTCAACTGGCTTTAAAAGTTATGGAAAAAGTTAGAGAAGCCAAAGGCTTACCAGAGTCTTATAAGATGGGTGAGCTTTTTAAAGCTTTAAGAGAAAACATAGAAGACTACGATGTGAGGATGTTTATAAACGCCTATGCTGCTTATGCTTTTATATTGTTAAAACTTGGCAACATAGATAAAGCTACCGAGATATTGGAATTTCTAAGATATATAGATATAAACGGTGAGTTTGGCGTGCCAATTATGCTGGATATAATTTCTAAACCACAGGAGGAAGAAGAAGATGAGTGTGAATACTGAAGAACAAGTAATTATGACACCTTTTCTCAAAGAAATAGTGTCACAGATAAGGGCTTACGATACTTATGGTACGTGGGACAAAAGAAAAGATGAAGATATAATCAAAGATTTTGTGAAAGACACCAAAAAGCCTAAGATGGATATCATGGGTGGTGGACATTGTGAAGTAGACCCAAAAGCTTTGTTGAAGATACAATCTTTTTACAAGGCTGTGGCTTTTACAATAGAAAAAAATATAGGTGTTATGTGCTCTACCGTTTTAAACTTAGACCATGAAGGAAGCGGTTTATTGCTCATCTATGCTGGTAGGTTGATTTTGATTTTAAAGGGTATAAGAGATGCTGGTGCTTTTGGGTTTAAAAGCGTTGAAGCCATAGAGAAAGAAGGCCAAAAACTGATAGATTCAGCTTTGAAAATATACGAAAAATATAAAGAGGTAGCTAATATATGATACCTTTTTGTAATATATCGCTAGAGAAAGAAAATATAGTAGCCATGGTGGAGGCTTTAAATCCACCTTTTTATTGCTCTAACCTAAAATCTAAAGAGCTGGGCGAGAGGGTAGCGCAGTTTGTTAATAGAAAATATGCTGTAGTATTTGACAACAGTTTTACAGCTTTCGTTGGTATATTAAAAGCTTTGAAATTAGATAAAAATGATGAAGTAGTATTATCGCCAATGAGCTTACGTCTTAACGCCAGCTATATACTAGAATACATAGGTTTAGTGCCGGTATACGCCGACGTAGAAAGATGGTTTTTTACAATAGACCCAAAAAGACTAGGCAACGTAATAAACGAGAAAACCAAAGCTATCATAGTTTCCAATTCATTGGGTGTTGTAGCAGATTTTGATGCTATCTCAGAAACAACAACAAAATATGGTATACCCATCATAGAAGATTCTAGGGAAACTTTTGGCACTATTTATAAAAATAAAAGAGCTGGTGCTATTGGTGATATATCTATAGTTGAGTTTTCGGAAACTTCTTTTGTTAGAGGTAAGTGTAGTGTAGTTTTAACAGATGATAAACATTTATATGAAAATATAAACAAATTTAGACAGGTAATTGGAAGTGCCGATAGCTTAAATGCTTCTATTACATTATCTTATTTCAAAGATTTTAACATTAAAAACCAAAAACTAGAATATATAGCTGCTTTTTATGAAAAGCATCTTTCACCTATTGAAGGTATTAAATGTCAATATTTCCCAGAGTATGTAAAGGAAAAATATTGGAATTATTTTGCTATCCATCTTGGCAAAAGGTATCCTCAAGAAGCCAGAGATATAATCGTTAACCTTCTTATAGACGATGGCATAGAAGTGAAACCTTACCCAACATCTATTGATATAACGTTAGGTAAACCTTTGTCTCACTTACATATAGCTCATGACGTATCTCAAAGAGCCATATTGCTACCTTTTCATGAAGGTTTAGACGAAGAGGATTTGAAATTTATAGTTGATAGAGTAAAAGAACACGTTGTGCAAGTAGGTGCAGGTAGTAGAGATCACTAAGGATAGGAGGTTGCATGTATGTTTGAATATAGCGATGTGGTTTTGGATCACTTTCTTAACCCAAGAAACGTAGGGGTTTTGGAAGATGCCAACGGCGTAGGCCAATGC
>NZ_BAAHXP010000018.1:0-29943 GCF_054656715.1 Hydrogenobaculum acidophilum | reverse complement strand
CGTAGTACCTGCTTTTGCATAACCTAAATCTTTTTGAAGAAGCCATGCTGCTTGGAAGTTTGGTACAAAATCCCCAAACTTTTGTTCCCATATCATATCCACCGTGTAAGCCTTAGCGGTGGTGGAAGATGTTTGATTTGCGCATATACTATTTTGATTATTGCTGTTTAGCCAATTACCAGCGCAATCTATCCTTTGTTGCTGATAGCCAAAACCAAATGTAAGCGTGTTTCTTTTTCCAAGGTAAGTATCTTGGTCTATATATCCTGATTCTCCTTTATATCCAAGCATCGTGGGTGTAAACTCCAATCTAAATCCATATTTTAAATTGCTGTTGGCGTTGTATCCATCCTGATAATCGTATTTTCCATTTCCTATAAAAGCGTAATACTTTAGCATCGCATTTTTTCCAACGCTTCCCCAATACACAACACCCATATCTCTAAAAGCACTTTCAAACTGAGAGTCTGCACCTAAATTGAAGCTTAAAAGCGGTGTAATAAAAAGCTTATCGTTTTTATTAGGTTTCAAAACTTTTGTTATATCGTTGTTTATTGTCCCTATCTCTGGTATGAAATTTTCTGTTGGAATATAAAAACTTAACGTGTTCTCAAGCTCGTATCTTGACCACGGATTTAAAAATAGCCCCGCCATAATATTTGAGCTTTTGTTAAAATGAAGGTTTATAAAAGCGTCTCTTACCATCGTATAAGGCGTACCCTGATGAGTCCTAGCTGTACCATCAGCACCAAGAGCGTCGTTATCGGCAAAATCTAAATCCGCTCCAAACTGCACTATAGGGTTTATCTGGCCATCAAAATAAATTCTAGCCTGAGTTATAGAAAAATTTGTAGAACTTTTATCATTTGTATAAGTAGCACCGTCTTGCTGAGCCCAAATGGCTAACCTTAGGCCCACATCTGCAAATTCATTCTCTGAAGCTTTCAATAAGATAGCGTTGGCGTTGTGGCTTAAAATACATAGCCCACTAAAAAGCAAAAGACTACCTAATTTGTATCTCATAACTCTACCTCAAAAATTAAATTAAAATAATTATATTTCCAAATAATAAAAAATTTGTAAATTTTAACTAATTATATTTTTACTGATATCTATCAATATTGAAAAATAAAATTTAAAGTTAACTTTTACTAACTAAAATGTTTAAGATGGTTGTGCGTGGCAAAAGCATATCACTTTTTACAGCCTTTTTAGTAGCTATTTGTTTTTACTTGCTTTATATGGCCGTTGTAGGCTTTTAACACGTATATATAGTAAGTCTCTATAGGCTTACCCCTCCAATAAACGGTGTAGGTAGTATGGTATATTTGCTTTTGAAAACCAGATAAAACTTTTTTGTCTATTGGATGGACGCTTACAAAGATGCCGTCGTGGCCTATGTAATTTTTCATAAGAGGCTGCCAAAGGTAAAACTCGTTCATTCTTGTGCCTAAGTTTATGCAAAAGACCTCTGGATGGTCTTTCATGTAAAAGGCAAGCTCTCCAGCTATCTGGTAATAATCGCTAAACACCAAGTCTCCCGGCTTATAAAACCTTGAAACAAAAGCCCCAAGCTTGTCCCATCCTACCAAGAATTTTGTAGGGTCGTGTATGGGCTTTAAAACACTACCAAGGCCTATTACATCAAGGATTGGCGTAAACATCACAAGTATTGTTATAATCATAGAAAAACTTATATAAAGTAGCTTTTTTCTAAAAGCCTCAAAATATTTGGATATCAAAATAAAAGCGCTAAAGTATGCAAAATCTGGCCAGTTGGCTTGGACATTGGTATTTATACTCAAAATCCCAAAGAATATCAAAATAGGCCAAGAAAGGATTATAAAATACATATCTATATGGTTTTTTTGTTTTAGGCTTTTAAAAGAAGCGTATAAAAACACAAAAAACCAAACCACCGATAAAACCCCAATCTGCCCTCCTAAAAAGTTTAAAACTCTCAACACTTTAACGCTTGCATCATCCTCTACACCTGCCAAAGCCCCAACGTGCTTAAACCCGTCAAAATGATGAAAGATATTCCATATTATCACCTGAATACCTATAAAAGTGGCTATCAATATTGAAAGATAAGGCTTAAAGCTTTTAAGGGTGTCTTTTTTATACAAAAAAGCGTACAAAAAACCAAGCACCAAGAAAACGGCGGTGTATTTTGCTAAAAAATCAAGCCCCGCAAATATACCGAGGTATATATAATCTCTTAGCCTATTCTTATGAAGGGCTTCGTACATTGCTATGACGCTAAGACCCCAAAAAAACAAAAATGGCGCATCGGTAGTCATCAGTATTGCATTTATATTAAAACCTATGACGGTGTTTGGTATCACAGATGACCAGAAAGCTGCCTTTTGACCGTATATCTTTTTAACAAAAAAATAAGAGAAGTTAAGCATTATAAAAGCAAACAAAATAGGCCATATCCTAACGGCTAAGTTGTTTATACCAAAAAGATGCATCGTTATGAAGTTCAAATATGCCACCAAAGGCGGCTTTGAGTAGTAGCTAAAATCTATATGCCTAGCCCAATCCCAGTACTGAGCCTCTTCTGGGTCTAAAGATATAGGATAATAAAGTACATAAAGCACTCTAAAAATTAAAAAAAGCACGTTTATCAAAAAAACGTTTCTAAAGTTCATCACAAACTATTATAGGGTAAAAAGCTGTTTTAACTGTGAAATAAAAGTATATGGCTTTTAGCATAGAAAAATAATAAAAGTAAGCTTATATTAACTCATATGAAAAAAATATTGGCATTAGGCGGTGGTATAGCTGGGGTAGAAGCGGCTTCTTTGCTAAGTGAATATGGATTTGATGTAACGCTTGTCTCAAATAGAGACTATTATTACATATACCCACTTGCTATATGGGTACCAGTAGAAAGAATAAAATTTAACGATATAAAGCTAAATTTAAACAACCTTGCTTTGTTGCACAACTTTAGATTTATAAAAGATGAGGTTTTATCCATAAAAGCCAAAGACAAAGAGGTAATCTTAAAAGAAAACGGCACTCTAAAAGATTTTGATTACCTTGTAATAGCGCTAGGGGGTTCCAAGGTAAATCCAAAGGGTATGGAATACGCTTACTCTATATGCTCAGAACCCACACAAGCTTTAGAGCTAAGAGAAGCCATACAAAATCTAGTTTTAAAAGGCTCTGGTAAAATAGCTGTGGGTTTTGGGGGCAATCCAAAAGACCCTTCTGGTGTAAGGGGTGGTCCTGCTTTTGAGCTTTTGTTAAATTTAGATGATTACCTTAGAAGCTTGCATTTAAGAGAAAATTTTGAACTAACATTTTTTGCACCTATGGATAAACCAGGCATAAGGCTTGGAGAAAAAGCTTTCAACAGCGCTATGGATATGCTAAAAAAACTAAACATAAACATAAAAACCGGTAAAAAGATAAAAGAGTTTCAAAAAGACGGTGTAATACTAGAAGACGGGGAAAAGATAGAAGCTGATGTGATAGCTTTTATACCAGCCACAGATGGACATAAAGCTATAAAAGAGTCGGATTTACCTAAAAACGAAGCTGGATTTGTAAAAATAGATGAGACTACAAAAGTTTTAGATTTTGATTACGTGTACGCCATAGGCGACTCTGCGGCCTTAGAAGGCCCAGATTGGAAAGCAAAGCAAGGACATTTAGCAGAGGCGATGGCAAGAGTATGCGCTTTTAACATAGCCCTAAAAGAAGGAAAAGAAAAAGGCACACCAAAATCCTACAAAGAACACCTTAGCATCATATGTCTTATGGATATGGGCACAAAAGGGGCAGGACTTGTTTATAGAAATGATAAAAAGGCGTTATTTTTACCAATGCCAATCATAGGACATTATTTTAAAAGGATTTGGGGAATGCACTTTAAGCTTGTAAAATTGAAAAAGCTTCCAAAATTACCCTTTATAAACTACTAAAATGCTTTTTTACCAAAGCGTTAAATATCTCGCCCCTATGCTTATAGTTTTCAAACATATCAAAAGATGCACAAGCGGGTGAAAACAGTATAGTATCACCCTTATTTACCTCGTTTTTAGCTTTTATTAAAGCATCTTCCAAATTATCCATCACACAAACCTTTAAAAAAGATTCTATCTGATCTTTTATAAGGTTTTTATCTTTTCCATACAAAAACACCATCTTAATCTTGTCTTTGTAAATGCTAAGAGATAAGAAATCCCCACCCTTATCTATGCCACCAGCTATCAAAACAATAGGGGCTTTTGTGGATTCCAAAGCGCTCATAAGAGCGTTTACGGTAGTAGATTTAGAATCGTTGTAAATGTCTACACCGTCAAAGTTGCCTAAGTATTGATATCTAAAAGGAAGTCCTTCGAAGGTGTTTAGTCTTTCTTTTATTTTATCTATCTCTACACCCATGCTAAAAGCCACGAAACTTGCCACGGCGATGTTGTAAAGGTTATGAATACCTTTTAAAGAAGGATGATATATATCTTTTATAAACGCTTCATCGTTGTAATATATATCGTTTCCTATCACTTTCAAATTACCCTCTTCTCCAAAAAATACTTTTTTAGCAAATGAAGGGGTCTCTGACACTGGTTTTTTGGCGTTTAGTATCAAAATATCTTCTTTGGTTTGGTTTTTGAATATGCTTTGCTTTGATAAAAGGTAGTCTTCCATATCTTTATGCCAATCAAGGTGATCTTTTGAAAAGTTAAGAAAAGCACCTATGTTTGGTCTAAAAGTTTTTAGTGTTTTACCCTGAAAAGAAGATACTTCTAACACCACTGACTCTTCATCATTTTCAAGCACTATTTCGCTAAAAGGAGTTCCAAAGTTCCCTCCTTCTTTTAAACCTGTAAAATGATGTATAAGATGCACCGTAGTAGATTTGCCGTCTGTTCCAGTAACAGCTATTATATTTTTACCTTTGTAAAATCTATAAGCTAACTCGGTCTCGCCTATTATTTCTTTGGAAGATTTAAGGGCTTCTTGCCAAAGAGGATGAGATGGTGGTATACCAGGAGATAAAACTACAATATCTACACTACCCCAAACTTCCCGCCACAGGTTTTTATCTTCTTTATCATCTCCAATTATTACCTCAAAACCCTTTGCTTTTAATAGATTAAAAGCTGCTAAACCGCTTCTTCCTTTTCCCCAAACTAAATATGCCACTAACTTATCGTTAAACCCTTTTACCTATATAGATTTAGCACTGTAGCTGTTAGTTGCGGGTTGTTTTGAAGATTCTGATTGTTGTTTTGTTCGGCGGTCTGATTTTTAGCTTCGTTGGTTTTATTAACAGCGTTGGTTTTATTGGTATTTTGATCGTTGGCTTGCTCGTTTACCTTGTTGTGCTGATGCACGTTGTAGGCACCATAAGCTCCAACAGCATTTACATTTGCCATACCTTTATCCTCCTTAAAGTAAAATATAATATTTATCTCAAATTTTGCAAGGATATATGATGCTTGACAATACCTAAAATAAAGAATATATTATAACATTTGACCTATGGAAGAAAAAGTAGCTGATGTTGTAAAAATTGCAAAAGAGTTTCACACAAGGGGATGGCTTCCCGCTACCGCTGGTAATTTATCGGTAAGGCTTGATGATAAAAGAGTGTGCATAACTGCGTCTGGCACTCACAAAGGACATATAAGCGAAAAAGACTTTGTAACAGTAGATTATGATGCAAACGTATTAGAAGGTAAGAAAAAACCCTCTGCCGAGACGCTTCTTCATCTTGTGGTGTATAAAAACTTTCCCGATGTAAATGCGGTTTTTCACGTGCATACCATAAACTCTACCCTTGTTTCAAGGTTTTTAGAAGATAAGGTAATATTAAAAGACTATGAGCTTTTAAAAGCTTTCGACGGGATAAACACCCATGAGAGCTTGTTAGAAATACCTATTTTTCAAAACATGCAAGATATGAGAGTACTATCCAGCATTATCCAAAAAGCCATAGAAAAAGGCGAAGTGAAATACGGATTTTTGCTAAAATCACACGGCATCTATGCATGGGGTAAAGATGTAATGGACGCATACGTAAAGCTTGAAGCTCTTGATTTTTTGTTTGACTGTGAGCTAAGGAGTATGCATTTACAAAGGAGTAGCTTATGAGCCATTTAGCAATTTATGACGAGGATGGCAAGCTTTTAGAGCTTTTAAAAGACTATGAGCTAATATCAAAAAAACTATCAGACTTAGGTGTAAGGTTTGAAAGATGGAAAGCTGGCAATGAGCTTTCTTGGGATGCAGGACAAGAAGAAGTGGTAAAAGCCTATAAAGAAGATATAAATAGAATAGTAAGGGAGTTTGGTTTCGAATCTTTAGATGTGGTAAGCCTTACACCGGAAAATCCCAAAAAAGATGAGTTAAGAAACATGTTTTTGAATGAACACACACACTCAGATTTTGAGGTAAGGTTTTTTGTAGATGGAAGTGGCACTTTTTACCTTCACATAGGGGACAAAGTTCATGTTGTTTTTTGTGAGAAAGGAGATTTTATAAGCGTCCCAGCCAATACAAAACACTGGTTTGATATGGGTTCAAAGCCATTTTTTAAAGCTATAAGATTTTTCTTAATACCAGAGGGTTGGGTGGCGCAGTTTACAGGTTCCTCTATATCTTCAAAAATACCAGAGCACGACGAAATAGCCGTTTTATGATAAAAGCAATCCTTACAGATATAGAAGGCACCACATCCTCCATAGACTATGTAAAAAATACTATGTTTGAATACTCCAAAAACCGTTTAAAAGAATATCTTCAAAAACATTGGGAAGAAGAACATGTAAAAAATATAATAAACCAATTATCTCAAAAGCTTGGAAAAGAAATAGATTTAGAAACATCATATCAAATCTTTATAGACCTGATTGAGAAAGATGTGAAAGATACGCTTTTAAAAGAGCTTCAAGGACACATATGGGAAGATGGTTTTAAAAGTGGTGAGTTAAAAGGTCATATGTACGAGGATGCTTATCTTAAACTAAAAGAGCTAAAAGAAAAAGGTTATAAAATATTTGTATACTCGTCTGGTTCCGTAAAAGCCCAAAAACTATTTTTTGGATACTCTTTGTATGGAGATATCACATATCTTTTTGACGGTTTTTTTGATACCACTGTAGGTCCCAAAAAAGAAAAAGAATCCTACAAAAACATATCATCCATAACAGGCATAGCCCCAGAAGAGTTTTTATTCTTATCCGATGTAAAAGATGAGATAAAAGCATCCAAAGAAGCTAGCATGAACGCTATTTTAGTATCAAGAGATAAACCTTGCGAGGAAAAAGAGTGTATCAGAGATTTTAACGAGATAAAACTTTAAAGACTAACTTGAGAGCCCTATACCTAAAATTTTGTAAATCAATTTTACAAACATAACAGCTTGCAATTTACACAAGTTTTTTGGGGTTCCAGTTTCAGAACCGGCAAGCTGAAAGTATGAAACTAATTTTATCATCAAAGATATCTTATGTAAATGTTTGATATTTATGGCATAATATGTTTATGGTTATACAAACTATTTTATTTGGACCGCCGGGAGCTGGTAAGAGCTATTTTGTAAACCATACATATTTGAAGTGTTTGGGAATAGATAGCAATGAGCAAGTTGTTAGAATTGCTTTTTATCCAGAGTATAAGTATGCAGATTTTGTAGGTAGACTTATACCAAGAACTACTAAAAATAATAATGTATATTACGAGTTTGTAGCTGGGCCGTTTCTAGAGATTCTAAAAGATGCATATAAGAGCTATTTATATAATAATAAAAATCATCTACTTGTTATAGAAGAGATAAATAGGGGGAATGCTTCAGCTATATTTGGAGATTTGATAGTACTACTAGACAGAAACGATAAAGGCATATCTGAATACTTCGTGAACTTACCAGCATTAGCTGGAGAATGGCTATATAAGGAGTTAAGCGATAAATGGCTATGTAAGGGGTTAAGCGATAGCAACAGTATAAATGAGAGTAAAAAATTTGAAGAATTATTTGAAATAAATCGAAGGAAAAAAAGAGTTACGAGAATAAAATTACCGCCAAACCTCCATCTTATAGCTACCATGAACTCAAGCGATGAGTCTATATTCTTCTTAGATAACGCTTTTAAAAGAAGATGGACTTGGCGATATATAGATTGAGATGGGAAAAGTATTGCTTATACTCGTAAAATTTTGGAAGATAAAAAGTCAGAGTTGAAGAGCATAAAATTGGAACTCGAGAATTCAGCCTATTTAAGTCAAAACCCCAGCTTTTGCATAGAATTTAGCGAGCAAAACCACAGCTTTTACATAGAATTTGACGAGCAAAACAAATTAGAGACTATATTTGAAAAAATAAACAAATTTCTTATAAACAACAACTACATCCAAAGCAGGGAAGATAAGCTAATAGGTAGATGGTTTATAAAAACCGAAAAAATTAACGGAAAAAATTGTGTAGCCTTAGAAGTGTTCAGAGACAAAATAGCTTTTTATCTGTGGGATAGCATATTTAGAAAAAATAGAAGACCTTTAGAAGATATAGGACTTCAAGGTATAAATACATATAGAGATTTTTCGGAAAGATTTTTAGAATTTATAGATAAAGTATTTAATAGCGACAATCAATCTGCACAAAATAGTACATTTACACTAAAAATAATTTTTAATAGTACTAATAAAGAAGATGAATCTTTGAAAAACCAACCCCTTAACGTTACAAAAAAATCTAATATTGCTACAAATGATAAATTATTTGCTTGGCTAAAACAACTAAACATTGATGAAGATGAAAATATACTAAGGGAACTTTCAGAAGATCTGAGAAGTGGAAAATTTAAAATAATGCCTGCTTATACTATTTATACTGACAGGGAAGAAAAAGAAAGCAATAAACAAAAAATTTATGCAATGTTTATCTATTATGATAAATTACATGAAATATACGATGGAAGTGATTTGAAGCATAAAAACGTCCCAACTAATTTCACTGATCCCACTGATTTTATTCCCCATCTTTGTGATAATGAGAATAATGAAAATTCAGTTTTATATGCTTATGTAAAGAGGGATATTGTAAATAATTTTCTAAATCAACACTATCAAGTACATTATGATGATTTAAATGCTTTTTTAGAATTTCTAGAAAAAAATAAAGAACGTTATAATAAATTTCGGGAACATTTGCAAACTTTGAAAGAATACAAATTATACACTGCTTTTGTAGAATTTCTAAAAAATCTAGACAACTCACTTGTTATAAAAGACCCTTATAAAGATAAAGATAAAGATAAAGGATATGAAAAACCACACTTCCAGTACATATATGAGAAGAATAAGAGTGTACATACAGTAACATCAAAATTGTTGGATATATATAGCAAACCTGACGAGCTAGAAACATTATATAATACCTTAAAGGGAAAACTGTCAGATTTAGAGAAGAATTACCCCATTGATATCAAGATTTTAAATATTCAGGAGACGAATAAAAAATGCGATGAGCTTTCGGAAGTTTTGAAAAAGCTTGGTATTGAAATTAAACAAAATAAAACTGAACATCAATAAAACATGGAAACTGATAAGGATTTAACGCTAAAATGTGAATGTATAAATGAAGACTTAATAAGATTGGTGTTTAAAGAAAAAGGTATTCATATTGAGATATCTGAGAAGATATATAAAAGTGAATTGAGTTTTCAAGAAGTTATAGAAATTTTTCAAGCTTTTAGCATATATAACAGGATAAGCAATAAAAATAAGCAAAGCAAATATGAAAATGAGAATAGCAATAGCAAATATAGTGATTATAAAGATTTTAACAATAAAAACCATATATACTCTTATAACGTAATAGAATCAATAAAAAGGCTGTACGATAAGTATAAAGAAGGTGTATTTAGCAATTTTGTATATAGGAACTTTTATAGTGATGTGGTGGATGATTTTGATTTAGACTCGCTATTTGACGACCCTATATATTTGCCAAATCATACAATAATACCTTATCATACCAAAACTAAGATGCTCACCAAAACCACATTCAATAGCTTCATAGAACTATATTCATTTGTCATGAACTCGATACTTAGCCTATTTAATATTAAAGATGAAAATATAGCTAACATGTCTTTGTCCTATTCTTACCAAAGAAGCTTACCGTATAATATGTTTTCTAAAGATTTTGATGAATATCACTTATACGATTTGATAGAGCATCTAAGGGAACTAGATAAGCAAAATCCTTTAAGGGACAAAGAATACATAGAGACCTACGAAGACTTAGAGCAGTTTTTAGAAGGCTGTTATTTTCTAAAGAAATCTGATAAAAATAATCAAGAAGGCTACATCCTTGGTTTAATAGAACTATACGATTTTTGGGAGTTTATAAATATAGTTGATATAGTTGAAAGCAAATATATTATTAAAGCCTTGGATTTGTTTGGAACATTTTATTTTGATAATGAGTATGACTTTATTGTATATGGATTACATCTTAAGCCTGATTTAGTATATATTGATGGAAACAATGTTATTGTATGTGATTTTAAGTTTAAATCAACTGAAGATATTTTGAGCAACGAGGGAGATGTAGAAAAGCAGTATACATACTTTAAACACTTGGATACCAAAGATATAAAAGATATAAAGATAGAATTTATAATTCCCGAAAATGCCCAACACGAACAAAGTGAGTTTGAAAACAAAAAAGAATATGATAAGTTTGCTTATATCAATATAGATATAAAAGCTAAAAACTTTTACAATCTCGTTAAAAACGTTGTCATTAAAAACATTGATGAAATTGACAAAAAGATAGACGAATTAAAAGATAAATTAAAGAAAGATAAATTACCCAGCATAGAAAATAACGAATTAAAACCAGAGGAACTATATAAATTGATTGCAAAGTTTATTGAGAAAAATCATATACAGGACCATATAGAGGTAAAAATTAAAAAGGATTTTCATGATATTATTGAAAAAACAATGAAACTACCTCATTTAACAGATACAGACTCAAAAGAGGATGAATGCAAATATGTATACAATAAAATATGTAACACGATTATTGAGTACCTTTCAAACAACAAGATTAATAAAGACGAGGCTTATACATTAAGTAAGCTTTTATATACATCAATAGCTCAGTGTATACATCCAAGCAAACAATCCATTGTAAACTAAAAATTCAATATCAGAGAATCGTTTCATCAATTGCGTAAACTTTCTTACTAAACATCATTATATCACTCCTAGATAAAGAGTTTCAAGCTGTTTTCTTATAATGTCCTAATCTTGTATGTATTTTTTTTCCATTTGTCTTCTAGTTCTAAAATTACACCGTAAGCAACTTCTAAAAGGGCATCATCATTTGGAAATACTCTTTTACCATCAGCCACTTTTCTTATATTACTGTTTACACTTTCTATTAGGTTTGTAGTACCTTCTTCGGCACTATCTTAGGCTCAAACAAAGATATTGTGTCTTTTGGCATATCTATTTCTATCTCTTTGTAAGGAGTTTTTAGTCTTCTTGGATAAGAACTGTTTCTATAATTAGGGTTTTCATCTATCTCGTATTTCTCATAACCTAAGAACTCTCTAATTCTTAAACCGTGGTAGACTTGTCTTAGAGCATTATACTTTATATGCCATTTTATAATTCAACAAAGTTCCATAATATTTAAGGCTCTCCTTACTATAAAAGGATACATGCTTTTTTTGATAAAAATCAATGGCTTATCTCATATGAATATAGGATCGTTTAACCAAAATCAAGTTGACTTTTAGAATTGGCATATTAAATTTTCTATATGCGAATAATTTTATTTTCTGGAAAAGGCGGTGTAGGGAAAACTACGGTATCAGCGGCTACCGGTTATAAGCTATCTAAAATGGGTTATAAGACAATAGTAGTGTCTTTAGACCCGGCACACAGCTTAGGAGACTCTTTTGATATACCAGATGAGCAAAAATACGCTGTAAAAGGCCTTCCAATCCAAATAAACGAAAATCTCTACATTCAAGAGATAGACATTCAAGAAGAAATAGATAGATACTGGGGGGATGTTTATAGGTTTTTAGAGCTTCTTTTTAACACTACAGGGCTTGACGGCGTTTTATCGGAAGAGCTCGCTATACTGCCTGGTATGGAAGAAGTCACAAGCTTACTTTACGTAAACAAATATTACAAAGATAAAGAGTTTGATGTTTTAATACTAGACTTACCACCCACCGGTGAATCGTTGAGGTTCGTGTCAATGCCAACTGTTTTAAAATGGTATATGAAAAGGATATTTAAAACAGAACGCATGATATTTAAGATGGCAAGACCTGTGGCTAAAAGACTTACCGATGTACCGATTCCAGATGACAACTATTTCCAAGCTTTAGAAAACTTTTATGAAAAGCTAAAAGGCGTCGACGAAATATTGATAGACCCAGATACCACGTCCGTTAGAATAGTGGCAAACCCAGAAAAAATGGTGGTAAAAGAAAGCCAAAGGGCTTACATGTATTTTAATCTTTTTGGTGTAAATGTCGATGCTGTTATAGTAAACAAAGTCCTTCCAAAAGAAAAAGTAGCTGATTGTGAATTTTTTAAAGAATGGATAAAATCTCAACAAAACTATTTAGAAGAGATAAAATCTTTATTTACACCTACTCCTATCTTTGATGTACCCACTATGCAAGAAGAGGTCTGTGGTCTTGAAAAGCTAGAGATACTCTCAGATTTGATATACAAAGACAAAAATCCAGCGGATATTCTCTTTAAAGATAAACCCTTTGAATTTTTACAATCAAACGGCAACTATACACTAAGACTAAGAGCTCCCTATATAAGGAAAGACGCTATATCTGTAGTAAAAGGAGAAGATGAGATAATAGTAAGGGCTGGCAACTTCAAATCCCACGTGATGCTTCCAAGAAAGCTAAAAGACTACGAGCCTACAAAAGCAAGGTACGACGCTCCTTATCTATATGTGGACTTAGCTAAAAATAATTGAAAATTAACAAAAAGGTATTATACTAATCTTATGCAGGAAAAAGTTTTAGAAGCTGAAGAGGTGCCGGATGTATACCCTTTGCAGTATAGGTTTGCAAAGCAGTATTTTGACAACATAGTATTAAGAAAACCTTTTATATTGGATGTTCTTAAAAGCGTAAAAACACCAAGCCTAGTAATAGATTTAGACAGAATAAAGAAAAGATTTTTAGAGCTACAAGAGGCTTTAAAAGAGGCAAAAATATACTATGCGGTAAAAGCAAACGACCACCAAGAAATACTAGCTTTACTAAACGATCTTGGCAGTGGTTATGAAGTGGCTTCTTCTTGGGAGCTTGAAAAAGTCTTAAGACTTGGAGTAGATGGCTCTAGGATAATATCCAGCAACCCTATAAAACCGTTGGATTTTATTGATTACGCTTACAAATCTGGTATCAAAGCTTTTAGTATAGATTCTTACAAAGAAATAGACAAGTTAAAAAAAGTAGCTCCACGGTCAAGGGTTTACGTAAGGCTCATAGTACCAAACGAAGGAAGCGATTGGCCCCTTACAAACAAATTTGGCGTTGATGTAGACGATGCTTTAAATCTTCTTGAATATGCGAAATCTCAAGGGCTTGTACCCTACGGCATCACCTTTCACGTTGGTTCTCAATGCAACAACCTAAGAAATTGGTTTATAGGCATAAAAAAAGCTTGGGAGCTATGGGAAAAAGCCATATACAAAGATATAAAACTTACCATGCTAAATCTGGGTGGTGGCATACCAATAAACTATCAATACGAATCTCTTAGTATAGAAGACATAGGCTCTTATATAGAAGCTCTTTTACAAAAATACTTCCTTGTAAAACCAATGGAAATACAAATAGAGCCAGGAAGAGGTATAGTAGGTGATGCTGGGATTTTGGTAAGCTCAGTGATAGGTAAAACCATCAAACATATAAATGGCATAGAATCTTATTGGATATATTTAGACACTGGAGTATTCAACGGTCTTGCAGAGGTCCTTGGAGGTATAAGCTACCCAATGTATGCTACTGGTATGGCAGATTCAATAAGACCTCATACCGTAGCAGGTGTTAGTTGTGATAGCATGGATATTATATCAAACACCACATACCTTCCAGAATTAGATATAGGTGATAGAGTGTATATAATGGCTGCTGGAGCATATACTACAGTATATGCCGCCAACTTCAACGGTTTTGGTATACCAGAAACGGTTTTTGTATAATGCTTTTATAAAAAGCCAAATACTAATATATTTTATAAATAGTATATTTTATGCTACTTACTATCTTAAAAGTGCCTACTTGACATAATAGACTATATCATTTAATATAATACTATCAAAAAAACCAAAGGAGGTTTAACCATGGCAAGACTTGTAAAACTAAGCGGCAAAGGGCCTTTGCAAATAAAGGCCAATGAAGAAAAATGGGTTTGCACCTGCGGACTTTCCAAAAACTTTCCATTTTGCGATGGGTCTCACAAGAAAACCCAAGACGAAGCTGAAGGAAAGCTTTATTTATACGGTGAAAACGAAAGAATAGAATTAATATAAGGAGATGTTTTATGGAACAAGAGTTTGATAGACAAAAAGTAAAAGCCTACATAGAAGGTTTAAAACTTTTAAAAACCAAAAACGATGAGCTTTTAAAAGAGATTGAAAACGTAGCAAAACATGCCCCAGTAGAAGGCTGTGAGCGTTTCATGAAAGCTATGTACGACAATCTAAAGCAAAACTCCGAAAACATAGCTGGTGCCATCGAATACTGGGAAGGTGAAATAAAGTAATCAAACCAAAGCCCCTTTTCGGGGCTTTTAAAAAAATATAATAGTTTTCAATTATAATAATATAGATGAATATAAAAGTCATAACGGTAGACGGACCTGCTTCCAGTGGAAAATCAAGCGTTTCTAAAGAAATATCTAAGATTTTAGGCTACGTTTATTTTAACACAGGGCTTGTTTATAGGGCTATTGGGTTTTTAAAAGCTGAAAATATAGATTTTTTTGAAGCTGTAAAAGAAAATAAGCTTGTTTTTGAGCTTTTGGTAGCACAAACTAAGGTAATATTTGAAAAAGAAGATATAACAGAAAAGTTAAAAAAAGAGTATATAGGGGCTTTGGCATCAGAGGTTGCAAAAGAACCTACTTTGAGGGAAAAAGTGATTGTCTTCCAAAGGGATTTAGTAAAAGAAAACGCTGTGGTAGAAGGAAGAGATGCCGGGACTCACATATTCAAAGATGCGACACTGAAGTTTTTTATAGATGCTGACCCAAAAGAAAGAGCTTTAAGAAGGTATTTAGAAGAAAAAAGCTCTTACGAAGAGATATTAAACGCCATACTAAAAAGGGATGAAACCGATAAAAATAGAAAAGACTATCCTTTTAGGCCAGCCGAAGATGCTATAAAAATAGACACCACTTGTATGACGAAAGAAGAGGTGATAAATCTTTGTATGGATTATATTAAAAAGGTTTTATGAAAGAATCTATTGCTCTCCTTATAACAGGTGCCAGTGGAAGCGTTTATGCTTTGAGAGTTTTTGAGCTTTTAAAACAAAGATACGATATACATGTAGTTATGTCAAAAACCGCCAAATACGTAATGAGTTATGAAACAGGTGTAGGAGAAGAGTTTTTTAAAAAAGAGGCAAAAGCTTACGATTATACTGACTTTGCAGCACCTATATCAAGTGGGTCTTTTCTTTGCAAGTTTAAAGGAGTTTTGGTGGTACCTTGTTCTATGGGGACTTTGGGGGCGGTGGCAAGCGGTGTGGCTCAAAACCTCATTCATAGAGTATGCGACACAGCTCTGAAAGAGCGAGTACCTCTTGTAATGCTTGTAAGAGAAATGCCTTATAATTCTATACATCTTGAAAACATGCTAAAACTAACAAACGCCGGTGCTATTGTGATGAGCGCAAGTCCTGGTTTTTATCACAAACCAAAAACTTTAGAAGAAAGTATAGATTTTGTAGTGGGTAAGGTACTAGATGTATTAAGGATAGAGCATAACATCTACAAGAGGTGGAAATCCTGATGAAAATAGTCTTTTGTGGCACATCTTCTTTTGCTGTACCGTCTTTGGAGCTTTTAGCAAGAGATTTTGAAGTATCCCTTGTAATCACCCAACCAGACAAACCAGCTGGTAGAGGTCAAAAACTAACACCTCCACCAGTAAAACAAAAAGCCTTGGAGCTAAATTTAAAAATCTCACAACCAGAGAAAATATCTTTTTTAAAAGAAGAGCTTTTAAATCTAAAACCAGATATTATGATAGTGGTATCTTACGGCCAGATAATACCAAAATCTATGCTTGAAATACCAAAATTTAAATCTTTAAACCTTCACGGGTCAATACTACCAAAGTACAGAGGTGCAGCTCCCATCCAAAGGGCTTTGATGCAAGGAGAAAAAGAAACTGGAAATACCGTCATACTAATGTCTTCTAAAATGGATGAAGGAGACATCTTATCAATGGAAAGCACCGTGATAGAAGAAGATGACAACTATGAAACGTTGTCCTATAAACTTTCAATATCTGGTGCTAAGCTTTTAAAAGATACGATTTTAAGCTGGGTAGAGGGTAAAATCACACCAACACCCCAAAATCATAAAGAAGCCACTTACGCTATGCCTATTTTAAAAGAAGAGTTAAGAATATGCTTTAAAACAAGTGCTTTTAGCATACACAACAAAATAAGAGGGGTTTATCCAAACGCATACGCGGTTTTTGGCAATCATAATATTAAAATCCTAAAAACAAAGATAGTAGAAAAAGACCTAAATCTAAAACCCGGAGAGCTATTACAAGAAGGCAAATCCCTTTTTATGGGAACAGGAGATTACCCTTTGGAGATTTTAGAGATTATGTCTTTAAAAGGTAAAAGGGTTTCTGGTAAAGAGTTTGCAATGGGATATTTAAATCAGATAAAGCAATTTTATTAAAATGATTTTTGAGCTTTTCAAAGAAAATGTAGAATTATTTAATGTTATAAACCACCATCACGATAAGTTTTTTGATAGATTTTTTTATACATATGCATCTTTTGGCTCTGGTTGGGTGTTGTTGCCTTTTTTAGCCTACATATACACCTTTAGAAGGTATAAGCTAAAAGTATACCTTCTAGCTCTTATTATAGAAACAATTATTGTGGTAAGTTTAAAAAATATCTTTGATGAGCCAAGACCAGCCACATTGTTAAAAAATGTTCATCTTCTTTACAAACTATACTGGGGCTCTTTTCCATCTGGAGACACTGCTATGGCTTTTGTAATAGCTATGGTGGGGTCATACAACGAAAAACCCATTGTAAAAATATTGTTTTTTTCTTACGCTTTGCTAATAATGTACGAAAGGTCTTATGTAGGAGTGCATTTTCCCCTTGATACTATAACAGGCGCTTTAATAGGTATTTTTAGCTTTTACACAGCAAAAGCATTTTTAGATAGTTCTTTTAAAAGCTCTATATAGGTGGGGTTTGTTTGTAAAGTAGGCACTCTTTTAAACTGCTCTATACCAAGGTCTTTAGCCATATTCTTGTAAAGATAATCCATCTCGTAAAGGGTTTCGGAATGCTCTGACACAAAACTTATAGGCACTAGGCATAGCTTTTTTATGCCTTGTTTTGCTAAATTTTCTATGGTTTTATCGGTGGCCGGCTCAAGCCACTTTACCGGTCCTACCTTGCTTTGGTAAGATATCATGTGTTTGTTTTTGAAGTTTTTCATAATAAGCTCTACGGATTTTTCTATTTGGTCTTTGTAAGGATCTCCTTTATCTATAATCTTTTGAGGGAGGCTATGGGCTGAAAACAAGATAAAGTAATCATCGTCTATATTTGAATTTTTAATATTTTCTGCCCAGGCTTTTATAAAAAGTGGATGGTCGTGATAATCTCTTATCTCTTTTACAGGTACATCTTTTAAGCTAGATTTTTTAAAAAGCCTATAAAACTCTTTAAAAGAAGAACCTGTAGTAGTAGAACTATAATGAGGGTAAAGTGGTAAAAGCACTATCTTAGAAGGTTTTACCTTTTCTAAGTTTAATATGGCTTCTTGGGTAAAAGGATGCCAATACCTCATGGCTATATCCACCACAAAATCAGGCCCAAGGGCTTGTTGTAAACTCATCTTTTGAAGTGTAGTTTGCTCTTTTTGGGGAGATTTCCCACCCATTATCTTGTAATAATACGCTGTTTTTTTGGCTCTAAAAGTGGATATAAGAAAAGCCACAGGTTTTTGAATTAGTCTTGGAATTTGAATAATATCGTGGTCTGAAAAAAGATTGTATAAGAAAGGACGAATGGCGGACATCGAATCTGGTCCGCCCATGTTTAAAAGCACTACAGCTGTTTTTGACATCTAAAAAAATTATACTTCTTTCCTTAATTTTAAAGCCATTTCCATCATATTTTTTAAAGCTGGTTTCACCTCTTCCCATCTTCTGGTTTTAAGACCACAATCAGGATTTACCCACAAAAGCGATTTATCAAGGACTTTCATAGCTCTTTTCATCACCATCTCCATCTCTTCAACGCTTGGAATAGCCGGAGAGTGAATATCGTAAACCCCTATTCCTATTTGTCTGTCCCATTTACCAAACTTTTCAAAAGCCTCAAGTATTTCACCTTTACTTCTAGAAGCCTCTATTGATATCACATCAAAGTCCATCTCGTAAATCTTGTCTATAATGTCGTTAAACTCAGAATAACACATATGGGTGTGTATTTGGGTATTTGGATTGGCGTTTGAACAAAGTCTAAAAGCTTTTATAGCCCAATCAAAATATCCTTCCCAATCTTTTTTCTTTATAGGTACTCCTTCTCTAAAGGCTGGTTCATCTATTTGGACTATCTTTATACCGTTTTTCTCTAAATCTTTTACCTCATCTAATATAGCCAAAGCTATCTGATAGGCTACTTCTTTTTTTGGTATATCTTCTCTATAAAAGCTCCAATTTAGTATAGTAACAGGCCCTGTTAGCATACCTTTTACAGGTTTTTGGGTTTTTGATTGAGCGTACAATATCTCGTTTAGAGTCATTGGCTCATCTCTGTAAACATCACCGTATATAATAGGTGGTCTATAACCCCTAGAGCCATATGATATAATCCAACCATGCTCTGTAGTGGCAACCCCTTTTAACTTTTCAGCAAAAAACTCCACCATGTCTGTACGCTCAAACTCCCCATGCACCAACACATCAAGCCCTATCTCCTCTTGGAAGGCTATAACGTTGTCTATTTGTTTTTTAATAAAAGCTTCATACTCCTCTTTTGAAATTTTACCAGACCTAAAAGCGCTTCTTGTTTTACGCACCTCCTCTGTTTGAGGGAAAGACCCTATGGTGGTGGTTGGGAAGAGCGGTAAATTTAATATGCTTTGTTGAAGCTTTATGCGTTCTTTGTAAGGAAGTGCCCTTTCAAAATCACTATCTTTAAGAGCTTTTATACGCTCTATTACAATACTGTTTTTACCAAAATCTGTTCCAAAAAGAGCCTTAGAGTTTTCTACTTCTTTTAAGCTTTCCTTATCCCCTAAGAAGGCGTTTCTGAGGATTTTTAACTCTTCTAGTTTTTGCTTGGCAAAGCTAAGTCTTTTTTTCAAATCTACATCCATCTTAGTTTCATTTTCTACGTTTACCGGAAGATGGAAAAGTGGAGAAGAGTTTGAGATAGACAAAGATGGTGCAATCTTAGAAAGCTCATCTATTAACTTTAGCTTTTCTTCTAAGTTGGCTCGCCACACTTGACGGCCGTTTATAACCCCAGCTATTAACTCTTTATCTTTTGGAAAACCGTATTTTCTCAAGTTTTCAAGATTTTCTGAGTTTGAGCATAAATCAAGACCTATCCTTTTTACTGGAAGCTCTACAATATCTTTGTAAGCACTTACGCTGTCGTAATATGTGATAAGCTCAATATCCATCACAGTGCTTAGCTCTTGATATATCTTTTTAACAGCTTTTATCTCATAGTCTTTTAAATCAAACACAAGCCCAGGGTCTTGAAGACTTACTATATTTGCCCCTTCTTCTTTTAAGCTTTTAAGGATATTTTTATAAACTTCCAAAAGAGGCTCCAAGAAATAATAAAGGGTAGACTCATCTTCTATTTTTGAGCTTTCTAATATGTTAAAACCATCTTTTGAAGTCTTTTTATAGGTTTTTGAAAGTTTTAAAAATGTAAAGGGTGCTATAAGGTATGGTTTTGGATTTTTTACGTTTTGTTTGGCGTTTATATAGCATCTTTGAGGTTTGTTTTGTAAAAGCCCAAAATTGTTTGATTCCAACTCTGGGACTATGTAATGATAGTTTGTGTTAAAATACTTTGTCATCTCCATGGCGGATTTACCACGGGCCATTTCAAAATACGTTTCAAGCCCTTTATACTCCCCAAACCTAGAAGGTATCATGCCCACCATCACAGCTGTATCAAGCATAAAATCGTAAAAAGAAAGCTCACCCACAGGTATTTCATCAACATTATCAGAGTAAGCCTTTATCCTCTGGGCTTCTAAGCTTCTCATACCATCATAAAACTGTTCTTCTGTTATGGCTTTTTTCCAAAAGTTTTCCAATAGATTTTTAAACTCTCTTTTTTCACCAAGCTTTGGATATCCATAAGCAAGTGCCTTCATAATACCTCCTGTAATTTAAATATTTTATTATATCATATCAAAGATTTTCCAACACTCTCTTAGCCTGTTCGTACTCTTCTTTACTAATCTCGCCTTTTAAATACTTATCGTTTAGAGCTTTTAACGCAGTACTCTTATGACTTCCAAATATTTTTGACATTATTCCCAAAATCCCAAAAACAAGCACCACCAAAGACAAAAGCCAAACCACCATCACAAGCATATCTATATTATAACAGCTAGCATATTAGTAAAAATATCCGACTGCTCAAAAAGACTCCACAACTAAACTAACCTTATCAACCAACTAGTCATTACAAAGACTAGGATTATTTTTGTATGGTGTTCTATGGAGATTTATCTAATCAATATACTAAAGAAGATGTTTGATTCTAAAAGCTAAAAAATTAAGTTCATTAGACTTATTTAGACTCGTGTAAAATTCTTTTTTACATTTCATCTTTTTATATATTCTTTAAAATATTTTTTTAAAAAAGATTAAGAACATTAAGAACAAATGTCAACATTTTCTATATTACTAAAAATCCCTTATGTTTCAATGAGTTTTCTGTCTATATCTACTTTCTATATTTTGTTTACATGTGCTGATATATTTTCTATATAAAGAATTTTATGTCTATATGTAATGTGGATTTTTGTAGACAATTTTAAATAGACAAAATATTTATAGCAATATAGTCAAAATATCTACAATATATTTACGGTAAAAATGTAAATAGATTTTTACATCAAACTTCATGTTTGTATTACAAATGTAATACAGTTTATATCATATTTTAACATTTTTGCTTGACAACAACCTATAATAAAAATATCAACTCTAAGGAGGTGCGTTATGAAAGACGTATTTGTGTTGAAGGATGAACTCTCAAAGAAGAGAGGTCTAAGTAAGGGTTTCACCCTTATTGAGCTATTGGTGGTTATAGCCATCATCGCTATCTTGGCAGCAATAGCGATTCCACAGTACATCCAGTATATGCACAACGCTGCTTCTGGTGCAGCACTTGCTGACGCAAGACAATGTCTTGACGAAGTAACAGCTCAAAACACAGCTGCTGCTGCATTGGGTGCAAGTAATAGCATAGACCCAGCCATATCATCTGCATGTCCTAGTATATCATCTACGGCTTGTACTTGCGTAGTAACTAAAGGTATAGCCACAGGTACTGGTATATGTACATCTAACTCAAACGGTGCTGGTTGTACTTCATCTTAATAACCTCTTTCTCCCCCGCGGAGGGGGAGTTTTTATATAATATATAAATGAAAATATCAAAATCATTAGTAAAACAAACGCTAAAATATGATACGGAAAGACTTTTAAATAGAAATGAAATCTATATCTCTTGGCTTGGGACAGATATAAACAATATCCTTCATATAAACTATCAAATACCCCCACATAAGATATATAAAAAAGGTATAGATTTAACTGGCAAAAAACTTCTTATAATCACAGCTTTCGCCATTGGAGACACTATCCATCTTTTACCTGTATTAAAAGCTATAAAACGAGTTTACGAAGGGGTTTATATAGGTATAGAGTATAAGAAGGATAATAAGATTTTAGAGTTTTGTCCATACATAGATGAGCTTGTGTCTACGCCTGTTGAGTTATCTATTTTAGATAAATTTGACTATGTTTTTGATCTTACAGCTCATGTGGCTACACCGGGTTTTGATAATAGATTTGTACCAGATTATTTAGCTTCTCTTTTTGATGAAAAAGTATTTGGCTTTTATGAAAAAGATAAAAAACCAGATATAAACTTATCAGAAAAAAAAGAGGTTTTAGAAAATATAAACAAGATAAAAGAGTTAGCTAATGAAAAACCTATTTTAGGTATTCATTTTGAGGCAAGTTCAATACATAGACGTATTCCCCCTGAGGTTTTGGATATAGTACTAAACTATGCAAAGGATAAATACACTATAGTGTGTGCTTATACGGAAAGTGGAAAAGACCTTGCCAAAGAGTATTTTGAAAAATATCCATTTATAGTGGATGTATCTTCTTATGTGAAGGATGTGGAGCATCTTATAAACTATGTGGGAATTTTAGATATACTAATAAGTGCTGAGACATCTGTGGGACACATAGGGGTAGCTCTTGGGGTGCCTACTTTGGTGGTGCTTGGGGTTTCTTCTTTTTATGATGTATATGATTACAAAGTCCCCTATGTAAAAGGGGTAAATGCTCGCTATATTGGGACAAAGTGTTCAAGCCCATGTAGGATACACGCATTATCCACTCCATGCCCTGAGGCACGGTATTTAAAAGAAAGCGATTATTCACCGTGTTTTAAGTTTATAGACAAGATTGAGCTTTTGGAAACCTTTAAGTATTTGGAGAGATTAAAATTTGATAACATAGATGCGTTACCAGATTATTTTGAGACTTATTACTCATATTATTATAAAAACAAGTTTATAGAAGATTACATAGGAAGGGCTTATTGGTATTTTTACAAGTATAGACATAGTGTGTTTTATTTTATAAGGGATTTTGCTATAAAACATAAAACTATCAAGATAGAGGGCTTTGATAAAATCCTTTACGAAGAGATACTTAAAAACTACGCTAATATTGATGAAAACTCAGATAATGTTATTATCACAGATGGATTTTACAAAGATATAGATTTTAAAAGCCTACAAAACAAGAAAGCCATAATAATATTTGCTAATAAGAATAGAGTTTATAACCTTGCCAAAAAAGGACTGGATGTGTTTGATTTTGGGGTTGTAAGAGCTCATTTGAAAGAATACACAAAAAACGAGCTTGAAAACGAGCTATCAAAGTATTTTGATAAGTTTAGGGTGTTTGAAAGCCCTGCAAATTTTTATGAATATGAAAAAGTATTTGGAAAATCTATTGTATTAGAAGATAACTTAGCTCATAATAGCTTTTTAAAAACCTCTATAAACTCTCTTCAAGGGGCTTTTTTAATAGCTGTTATAAACGATGAGATAAACTTTCGTAATCCTCTTGATACGTTTTCTGCTATGCAGTATGAATACCTCACCTCTTATAGATATTCTGATGTATCGTTTTTTACCAAAAGCCCAAAAACCATAGAAGAGTTTGATATAGTAGAGCTTAGAAAAATAGATAAACCAAGATATAAGGTTTTTTTAGCTTTTGAAGGAGAAAACCTATACAATTTTTACCATGCTTTAAAAGATTTTAACACATACACAGCTTTTATACCAAAATACGAGTACGAAGCCAAGAAAGAAGTTTTGATGCAAACTCTTTCAAATATCGGTATTGATATAGTGTTTTCTGATTTTAAAAACCTAAAACAAAAAACTTACCTAAATTACATCTCTTCCAAGATAGTATTTATAGACAACAGTAGTACCTACGAAGACCTTATAAATCAATTTAAAGACAAAAAAGATAAAAAAGATGATGTTTTAAACAAGCTAAAAGATATATTTTCAAAGTTTTCCCCAAATAAAAGTATATACATATCCTCTGATAAGAGGGTTGTGGAGTTTTTGAAAGACCTTGATTTGGATGCAAGGCATATTTATGGGTATTATTTTGATATGGATATAAAAAAAATTGATACAAAGCCTGGTATTTATTATCTATCTGAGGCTTCTATCCATAAAACCTATGCGGATAACTCCATCACGGAATTTTTTATCAAAAAGCTTTCAAACTTTAGGACTTCTTTAAAAGCCTTAAAAGAGGATATAGCTCTTTATGATTTGAGAGAGTATTTTTATGATTATCTATACATGGGGGCTTATGCGTGCAAATACAACGATAAATCCATAAGACATGTAGGCAACATAGATTTTGACGACGAGATGGTGTTTAGAGTGGCTCTATCTACCATCACAAAGACTAGGGATTTCCCAGAATACATATTTAAAAAAGATATAGCGATGTTGTTTAATCCTAAAAACATAATAATAGGTCTTTCGGATATCATTTCAGATACCATAAATCCTCGTTTGTTTGAGGCTTTTAGTAATAAAACCATGTTTATCACAGACTATAAACCAATACTTGAAGATATATTTGGTAAATACGCTGAGTATATATCTGGATTTTCCATAGAAGATATTGTAGAAAAAGCCACCTACTTTAAAGAGAACAAACAAGAGGCAAGAGAGATAATAAAAAATATAAGAAAACGCGTAAAAGAGTTTGAGTTTAAAAATGTGTTAAGGACTGTGTTATGAATTATAAGATGTCTTTAAATTTTAGAATATTCTTATTAGGGACAATGTTTATTATTTTACATACGGGCATTTGGATAATGCCAAACATAGGGGCTGAATATACTATAAGTCAACTTATTCATAATCCAAAACAATTGATGGTTAATTTCTCAAATCCCATGTCTCAATATATACTGGCTCAATTTTTAGAACCGTTTTTATTTTCTATATTAAATCTTCATAAACAAGTTTATTTTATAGGTTTTTTATTGCTTGAAAATCTATTTTTATATTTTCTATTCACTGTTTGGTTTTTAAAATATCACGATATTGAAAATGAAAATATCTATAAGTACTTTTTGGCTTTATGTTTTCCGGTGTTTTCTATTCCTTTTTATTGGACTGGTATGAACGGTGCTGTTTTGTTGCTTCTTCTTTTGTCTATGATATTTTACGATAGTTATATGTTTTATATTTTTGCATTTTTACTATCTTTTCAATCCTCTTCAATAGGAATTAATTCTTTTTTTATATTTGGCATTTCGTTGATATTTTATAAACAATTTGCTGATAAATTTGGTTATAAACTAGATTATTTTAAAACTACTCATATTATCAGACCTTTTATAGCTATATTTATAATTTTAGTTGGCAAGTTTTTATTGTTGTTTATTTTTAGTAATATTGGCATCCATAGGACAGCCAATGCTTTTACATGGATAAAAGTATATTGGAAAGAGTTTGTGATACAGTGGTTTTTAGGATGGAATGCTATAGTTTATAGTATTTATGGTATTTTATGGGTAGGTATTTTGAATCGTATTAAGATGATTTGGTATTTGATACCACCTACTTTCATGAGCTTTACTCTTACTATTATTGCTAACGATGAAACAAGGATAGCCTTAATGGTACTCTTCCCGTCTTTATTTTACTTTATACTAAAAAATAAAGCATTTTTTAATAGCTTTTCTAAGAAAGAGGCTTATATATACATCTTTGTATTTTTTATATCGCCGTTTTTGTATGTATGGGGTGGTATACCATATGCTATAAGCTTAATTCCAAGCGATATAAATATAGCTCATATGCTTGGTAATTTAAAATACTACAATTGGAACACTCCTTGGATTTTACACCCTCACTAAACTAACGTTTGTTTCCATATCTTTTTTATATTATCTTTATGAAATAGTTTAGCTCTTTCTAATGAATATTTTGCTTGTTTGTTGTAAAGCTGTTTATCGGTGGTTAATTTTAAAATTAAATCTTTTAATTCTTTTATACTGTTATAAAACAAACCACCACTACCAAGTACATATCTTGCAGGTAGTATATCTGATGATACACAAGGAATACCAATAGACATAGATTCTAGTAAAGATAATCCAAACGATTCGGACTTATCGTGAGATGTAAATATATATATTGCATAGTTGTTTTTATTTATAAACTCTCTTGGTTCCTCTTTTATAAATCCCAAAAAGTTTATGTTGTTTAGTTTTTGCTCTTCTTTTAGTTTTATGGCTTTTGCAAAATCATCACCATCTCCTATAAAATCAGCTTTTATATCTGTATCTTTTAAAGCTTCTACTAAATCCATCCAACCTTTTTCTGGTAAAAGCCTAGAAACCCAAGATATTTTAAACTCTTTTATATCTTCATATTTTTTAGGTTTTTTTTCTACGCTCTCAATCCAATTTGGTATTACCATTGATTTTTCTTTTGGTACAATGGATGTGGATAAGAAAGATTCTTCTATAACAGGGGATACGAATATTATCTTTTTTACATAAGGATGCGTAAAGTATTTATCGTGCCATCTTTTTAAAGCTTCCATATTGCTATCTATAGCTGCATAATTAGCTTGAATCCATACATACGTGTTTGGATGATAAAGCATAATATCTGGTTTTGTAAGAAGCATGATATCTGATTCTAATATTATATCTTTAAAATCTTTTACATCATCTAACTTTACAAGGACACTGTCTATACCATCTATGTTTTTTACTTCGGTGTATAAGGGTTTGAAGGTTGTGATGAGGTTTATGTTGTAGTCGTTTTTTAAAAGCTCACAAAACTTTACTATCATTTTAGCATGTCCATCTATTGTGGGGTTATCGTTGTGGTAGTACCTTGCTTCTAAAATTGTTATGCTTTTCTTCCTTTTTGGCATATATTTAATTATAAAAGATTTTTAGATATATTAAAATATATTTAGGAGGTGTTTATGAAGATAGCTTTCTCAGGGCTTGGGAGAATGGGTCTTGGTCTTTCAAGGAGATTGAAAGAAAGAGGGCACGAGGTGTTTGGATTTGATAGAAACCAGCATTGCACAAAAGAAGCCGCTTCTTATGGTGTAAAGTGTTTTGGTACTTATAAAGAGATGTTTGAGGCTTTTGCTAGCGATAGAAGGATTTTATGGATAATGGTCCCCCAAACAGCTGTGGATGATGTGATAAATGAGGCATTGCCTTATTTAAAAGATGGTGATATTGTTATAGACGGCGGCAACTCTTATTATAAGGATTCTATAAGAAGGTACAACGAGTTGAAAGGAAAGGGTATAAAGTTTTTGGATGTGGGGACTTCTGGGGGTGTATGGGGTTATGAGAGAGGTTTTTCTTTGATGGTGGGTGGTGATAAAGAAGATTTTGATTTTATAAGCCCTATACTTAAGGATTTGGCAAACGATGGAGTTGGGTTTGGTTATATGGGTGGGGCTGGCATGGGGCACTTTGTTAAGATGGTTCACAACGCCGTTGAATACGGTATGATGGAAAGCATTGCAGAAGGGTTAGACCTCATAAGGGTTTCAAAACCAGACGTAGATTTAAAAGAGGCTGTGAGGGTTTGGACAAAAGGAAGTGTGGTGGCCTCGTGGCTTATGGATTTGACTTATAAAGCTTTGTGTGATTTTGGGCTTTTAGAGGATATAAAACCTTATGTGGAAGATACTGGTGAGGGAAGGTGGAGTGTGTTAGAGGCTGTAAACGAAGGAGTGCCTATGCCATCTATATCAAACGCTCTTTTTATGAGATTTCGCTCAAGAGAGCAAGAGAGTTTTAGAGATAGGTTGTTAGCAGCCTTAAGATATGAGTTTGGACAGCATAAGTTTAAGAAAAATGAATAGCTTTGTTTTTGTTTTATTTGGTGGAAACGGTGATTTAGCTTGGAAAAAGATACATCCAAGCTTGGCAAAGCTATACAAAGAAGGTAAGATAAACCCTAAAAAGGTGATATCTTGCTCAAGAGAATCAAGTAAGGATGAGTTTATACCAAAGATAAAATCTTTGTTTGGTGAGGAGTACGCTTCTATATGTGATTATATAAATGTAGATGTTACAAATTCAAAAGATTTTCACTTTATCAAAAACATAGAAAAAGATGAAATAATATTTTATTTAGCTATACCACCAAACCTGTTTGAATCTGCTATAAAAAATATAGGCCATGTGCTTCTTGATATGCCAAACAAAAGAAAAATTGTCGTGGAAAAACCATTTGGGTACGATTTAGAATCAGCCAAGCGTCTAAATAACCTTTTACATACATTTTTCTTAGAAAAGGAGATTTACAGGATTGACCACTTCTTAGGTAAAGAGGCGGTGCAAAATATATTTAGCTTTAGGTTTGCGAACTACATATTTGAGGGTATTTGGAATAAAAACTTTATAGACCATGTTCAAATATCTGCCTTAGAAGACATAGGTATAGAAGGAAGAAGTGCTTATTACGATAAGTTTGGAGCTTTTAAAGATATGATACAAAATCATCTTACCCAGATGGCAACGTTTATAGCCATGGAACCACCTTGTTGCATAGATGCAGAAGAGATAAGAAATGAAAAGGTAAAGGTTTTAAAATCTGTAAGACCCCCTGATGTAGAGGATGTGGTGCTTGGAAGATATGAAGGATATACGATGGAAAAAGGTGTAAAAACAGGCTCAAAAACTGAGACTTTTGCCGCTGTTAAACTCCATATAGATAACTTAAGGTGGCATGGAGTCCCTTTTTATCTTAGGACTGGTAAAAAGCTAAAGACAAAGGCTACCCAGATAGTGATAGTGTTAAAAAATATGCCTACATCCTTTGCCAAACTTATAGGCTGTGAACCAAAGGAAAATAAAGTGGTTATAAAGATAGCCCCTATTACAAATATAGAGTTAAGGCTTGATATAAGAGCACCAAATTCTGATTTTCTATCTTGTCCTTTGGAAGTATCTATGAGTATGGAAAACAACCAAGTCCCATCAGAAGCCTATGAGACGCTTATTTTAGATATAATAAACTCAAATCAGACCCTATTTTTGAGAGAAGATGAGGTAGAGCTTGCGTGGGCTTTGTATCAACCGCTTTTAGATAAATGGCAAGAGCAAAAGGATGTGGACCTTTATGAGGTGGGTTCTTATGGACCAAAATCCGCTGACATGCTTATAAACAAAGACAATAGGCAATGGTATATCTTCTAGATTTTATAAGAGTTTATGATTTTGATTCTTTAGAATCTTCGTCTTACTTTTTGCTTAAATTTTTCTTAAAAGCTAAGAAACTAAAATTAAACATAGCGTTAGCAGGTGGCAATACACCGCTTTATTTGTATAGTCTTATGTCAAAATATAGCTTTGATAATTTTAAATTCTTCCTAACGGATGAGCGCTATGTCCCAAACGACGACGAAAAGAGTAACTATCACAGCATATCTAAATTCTTAAACGTAGAACCTGTTTATAAAACAGGAGATATTGAAAAAGATTGTGAAGCGTTTTCAAATATTGTAAGAGACAATCCAATACATATAGCTTTGCTTGGTATAGGAGAAGATGGGCACAGCGCTTCTATTTTCCCAGATAAGAATATTCTGAAAACTTGTGAAAATACCCTAATAAGCGTAGGTCCAAACTCTATTCTTCGTATATCTTTACACTACAACGCTTTATTAAACTCTCAACTCATATTTTTTGTATCAAAATCAAAAAAAGCTGTAGTTTCAGGGCTTTTAAAAGAAAAAAATACAATAGCAAACGAATTTATATCGCAAAATACTTGTAAAAAGCCAGTTCTTGTGTCTGATGGAATGAAAGATTTACTGAA
>NZ_BAAHXP010000017.1:0-31847 GCF_054656715.1 Hydrogenobaculum acidophilum | reverse complement strand
TCTTGCCTTATGTTGGTTTTAACAAGCTCCGATATACGTTTTAGTATCAAATCTCCGGCATCGTGTCCGTATGTGTCGTTTATTTTTTTAAAATCATCTATGTCAAATATTATTAGAGAAAAGGGAGCGGTTTTATCTTTGTAAGTTTCTATTAAAATCTCAAGGGTTTCATCAAAAAATCTTCTGTTACAAGCTTTTGTAAGCTCGTCTGTTTCTGAAAGCGTTTTATACGCCTCCTTTTGCTTTAACTCTTCTTGAATATCGTATATTGTAGCTATATTTAGCATGTTTGCTTGATGAATGATTACCGATGTTATCAACTTTGCTTGGATAACATTGCCATCTGACCTTTTGAATTTGAAAATGCCGCTTATTTTTTGATAAGGCTTTGGCTTTAGAACTGTTTGTGTATCCTCTTTGCTATCTGCTAGTATATCGGTAATTTTCCTCTTCGTAATCTCTTCTGTATCGTATGCTAAAAACCTGGAACACCAAGGGCTGGCTTGTAATATGTTTAGCTCTTCGTCGTATATCAATATGCAGACTTGGGCGTTTTCATATATATTTTTAAGCAACTCTTCCTTTAACTCAAGTTCAATTTTCATGTGGTTTTTCTCGGATATGTCTTCTATTATACAAAGAAGGTATTTTTTGCCGTGATAGATTACTGGGAGGACATTTGTTTCCACATCTTTTTCTCCGTATTTAGTTTTATGTTTAAAAATACAACGCTGATATTTACCCTCTATGCCTCTTTTTAGAAATTGTAAAAGATACTCTTTACCAGCCTTATTTATATCAAAAACTGTTTTATTTTCAAGCTCTTCTTTTGGTATTCCATAAAAAGAAGCGGCAAAATCGTTTGCCTTTACGATGCGTCCTTCTTTTGAAACTATAAAAATGGGAAACCCAATGCTAAATAGCTTTTCTAAAGTTTTATCTTCTGATTTTTTTAACGTTTTTATAATAAAAGCCACAAGAAAAATGTTTAATAATGTAGAAAATGTAGCAAAGGTGCTAAGTGCAAAATATTTCATACAGCATGTTTATTATATCATAAAATTTGATTTTGGTATGTTAAAATTTTAGCCCCCCGCAAAAAGGGGGATGCAATATATTAGTAGGTAAAGGTTGTGCTGAATTTTTGACCGCCTATCTCATGCAATACTAACGTATATTGCCCGTGTGCTAAATTTAGGTTTTGTGGAAGCGGCAACGTAATTATCGCTTTAGCGCCCAATCTCATACCAAGAGCGTATTGATTTATCTTGGCTTTGTTTATGTATATATTTTTCACACTTGAAGGTGGTAAAGAGGTTATTGCTTTTTGGTCCCAGGTATAGACTACTTTTCCGTCTTTCATCAAGTCAATCTTTGGTATCCAAGCCATAGCAGCAGAGCTTCCACTTATTCTGTAAGCTTCAAATACAAGGTTGCCGTTTTGTATGTGTGCGTTGTACACTTTTATATCAAGAACTTTGCCAAAGTTGTGAAGTTTGCCCCATACTCCACCTTGGAAGTATTGGTTTGTTCCCATCGTTACAAATAAAGCAAAAATAGCACCAGCTATAGCCAATTTGTTGAACATTGGAGTGTCAAACAATTGACCACTACCAAGCCATTTAAACCATCCACTTTCTTTAAGTTTTGGATATTTGTTCATTAGAAGACAATCTACACTTAGCACGCCGCTTCCAGCAAAAAATAGCGTAAGTCCCATTGCAACACCCGTAGAGCCTATTTGCCATTCATCAAGGCATGTAGCTCCTTGCCATCCGGCTCCTAAAAGCATACCAAGAGGTAAAAGCGTACCACCTATAGCGCTTAGCCTTGACAAAAGCCCAAGGGCTATGCCTAAACCTGTAAGAAATTCTATGATGGTAAATACCCATAAAAATGTTGCCAAAAGGTCTGGATGAAGCACCAAGTATCTAACAAAATCATGAAGCCATAGTATGTTTGAAGCGTGGGGTAAGAAAGAGTTGAACTTGTGCCCTACCCACAACGGGGAATTTGGATCAAGCTTTCCGCTAGCTAAAACCACTCTTCTTAATGGGGCTGATATATACATCCAAGCGTATACAAGCCTTACAGGCAAAACCACAAATGCCAAAAGCTTCAATATATCTATGCTTTGGCTTGCAGCGCTCGCTGAGCCTTTATATGAGAGTCCACTGGTACTTTCCATAGGTTTACCTCCTTTTTATAAGAGTGATATAAATAAAAATAAATAACGGTATGCAAAAAACAATAATATTTGTTTATGATATTATAAGCTAAATTTTTTCATAAAGTCTGCTATTTTATATTTTTTTCAAAAATATGAGTTAAAATATTTGTATGGAGATTTTAGAAAGAGATAAAGCTATATTAAAATCGTGGTTAGGTAGAAAAAAAGGGGAGGACGTCTCTTTAGAGAACTTTAGAAACCTTGTATTGGCGCTTTTAGTAAGACCAAAGACTTCAGATTATAGAGAGGCTATAGTTTATATAGCAAAGGACATAGGCATAGCTGATGCTGATAAAATAAGCACAGAAGAGCTTGAAGATATACTATTTAGAAACAAAGACCTTATGTTGATGGCTAAACCAAAGCACATACCTATAAACAGATTTTTCTGGCTTGCCATGGGTGGTATCGTGATATCGGTGGCTGTTTCTTTTTGGACCTTTACTATAGGGACTTTGAGTAGACCTATAAATCATACTATTTGGGCTATAGCTAGTTTAATAGTGAGTATAATAGGGCTGGTGCTCCTTTACATAGGTTTTAAGCAACTGCCAAAATATAAAAGAGCCAAGGATGAGGTGGAGGTAAAAAGCATCGACGATCTTGTTTACGCTTTTGTAAGGATATATGAAATAAAACACTCTTGATGAAAAAACTAGCTCTTTTGATAGTTTTTAGCTTTTTATATGTAAATATAGGCTTTTCTAAAGACTTTGTAAAAGAGCTAAACCTTTTAACAAAAGCCCTAAAACTGGTAGAAAAAGACCCATCAAAAGCGAAAACTCTAGCAAAAGAGGTGATATCTTACAATGACCCTATCACAAAAAGCGACGCATTGGTGGTTTATGCTTATCTTTCAAAGGATTCTGATAACCTTCAAAATATACTTAACAAAGTAGATAGACATCGCCTTACAAGAGGTTTTGTTTACGAGTATTATAGGCTTTTAGCAAGAGTAGATAAGTCTATTATGTCCCAAAAGCCCTGCTTTTTTCAAGACAAGAAGAGCGAGCTAACTGGAAACGAACTTGCTATAAAAAATGCGTTAAAAAACGGATGTTATTACTTTGCATATGTGATATCTCAAAACAACTCTTCAAAATACGCCATTATGGCAAGGTTTTATCACTATCTTTTTACAAACAACTTTAACAAAGCAAATGAAGAACTTTTAAATTTAAAACCCTATCCTATATATCAAAAGCTTAAAGATTTTTATGCAAACTACATCTATAGATATCTATTCTTTAAAGATAAGCCTAAAGCTCTTATAGACTATACAAAGTATGTACCAGATGGCTTTTACAAATACTTTTATGAAGGCATATCTTACTTTGAGCTTGGAGATTACAAAAACGCTTCTATGGCTTTTAAAAAAGCTTCTTATTACGATAAAACAGGCGCTTCTTACTACTGGCTTTACAAAAGCACCAAAGACAAAAAATACTTAGAAAAGGCCTCAAGATACGATAGTTTTTACGGGACGCTAGCAAAATTAAAGCTTCATAAACCAATATACGCAAGGTTTTTAAGGTGTCCTTCTTATAAGCCAGGTAGAAAGGTAGAAAAGTTTAAAGAGATTATGGATTATGGGTTTAACAGCTATCTCTATAGCTATTACAAGGATAAATCTTTTACAAAAAAACAGATGTGCGAAATATTTCACATAAATCCCAAGTTTTTTATGATAAAACATCGTTATTGGAACGCTTATCCTATAGTGTTTTTAAGATACATGCCAAAAGATACCGTCAGTCCAAACCTAGTTTTATCTATTATAAGGATGGAGAGCTTTTACAATCCTATAGCCAGGACTTATTGGGCTTTTCCAGATAAAAGACCCACTACCGTTGGGCTTATGCAGGTAAAAAATACCACCGGCATGTTTGTAGCGAAGAAGTTTAACTTGCCATTCGTAAACGATATGAAAAACCCAAAATACTCTATACTTTATGGCAGTTATTATCTTTACTATGTTTACAAGCTCTGGGATAAAAACCTTATAAAAGCCATAGCTTCTTACAACGCAGGGCCTGGTAACGTTTCAAAGTACAAGGATTTTAGCGACTGGCTTTTGTTTGTAGAACATATACCAAACACTATAAATAGACACTACGTAAAAAACGTTTTAAACTTTTACTGGCATTACAAATACGCCCTTGCAAGATAATTATCTTCTCATAAATTTGCTTAGTTGTTGCTGTACAATTCTTCCGAAAGCCATTGGTAAATTGTTTATAGAGTTTACTATGAGCGTGTTTTTACCAAATATATCTTTTATAGATTCACCAGCTTTTCCTACGCTTATAGCCACTATGGGTATCTCTAATTTTATTAAATTTACGTAAGAGCTAAGCTCTTCTTTTTTCATGCCTTTGGTGGGCTCACCGTCTGAGAAAAGCACAAAAACGCCTCTTTTGTGGGTTCTCCTTTGAAAATCATCTATGTGTCTTCTTTCTTCTTCTAAAGCTAGCCCTAAGTTTGTGCTTTTTTGAGGGGATATGTTTAGTATATCTGCTATGACGTGTTTGTAAGGGGTTTTAAAATCTTTTAGTATAAAATACTCTTCGTTGAAAAGGCTTATGGAAAAATCTAATTTTAAATCGCTTAAAACCTCGCTTATAAGTATCAGGCTTTTAATGGCGTTTATAAGCTTATCCTCTTTTCTCATGCTTGAAGATATGTCTAATAAAAACGAGAAAAAAACTGGTATCTCATCTCCAGATATTCTTCTTTGGAAGATTCTACCACTTCTTGAAGCTATCTCTGTGGCAAGGGCTACGTTGTTTATGTGCTTTCCTGTATTGTATTTTCCTTCAAACAAGCTATCTTCTTTTGGAAACAACGTTGATATATTCCTTTTTAAAATCTCAGAAACTACGACAACAGAGTTTCTTATATCGTTGTAGGCTTTTGTTTGGTCTTTTCCAAGAGAAGAACCGCCATCTTTGTCGTTGTTTTTAGAATCAGAGCGCCCTGATTTTGAAGAGCTTCCAGAAGCCATGCTCTCTTCCCAGGGCTTTATTACAAAACTTAAAAACCCTCTGTGCTCTATTTCTGCTTCTAACACCTTTGGCAAAAACTCTCTGAAAAATAGAGCGTCTTGCTCTATCATCTCCATTTTTACTATCTGTTTGGCATAGGCTATCATCCAATCTGGTATTTGCTTTAATATGGCCTTTGTTTTTTCCACAACAGCTTTGTCTAAAAGATTGTCTTTTTTTATACTTTCAAAAAATGCCACATCTTGGGGTGTAAGTTTGCCCACTATATCTGTGGTGATTCTGCCAGAGTGTTTGTCCAGCTCTTTTAGTATTAGCTCTATAAATCTGATATCTTGGGAAAACTCCACCAGCTGTCTATACCTTGGCCACACCGATTCCATAAGTATGTTGTAAGATTCTTGTATATCTTTTAGAGCTTCTTCAAAATATCCTTTTGTATCGGTGGCATGCTTTTTTATATCTGTTGGTATATCAAACTGCTCTTGGTAAAAGCTTTTATAGATATATGTAAGGTATAGATGGTGTGGATACTTTGGTTTTATGCGGTTTAATTTTTCGTTTAATCTTTTTTTCTCAAAAGCCCCAAAACCCTTTTCTTTATCAAGCCTTATATTTTCAAAAACTGCGTAAAGGCAAACAAAGGAAGTAGGGTCGTATCCTGCCCTAAATACCTCTCTTTGACCGTTTCTAAAGTTAAAAAGATTCGTGCTCAGTATATATCTTATCTCATGTCCTATATCCGATATAGCTTGCTCTTGGGATGCTCTTAAAAACTCCGATGCGTTGTAAACTACACCAGCCGGTATTCTTATGATTTGTGGTATATCTTCTATCTCCCCTTTTGCCCACATGTCCACCATGGATACGTATTTTGGGTCGTACCCACAGCCCCATCCTTCTTGAGAATGCTTGACCTCTACATCGTACTCTCGTTCTAGTATAGCGTCTAATTGGTCAAATTTGTTCATTTTTTACAGGGTTTTGTTTGCTGTAGCAGGGTAAATATAGTCTCTGCTAGTACAGATATGGAGTTTTTCTCTTTTATATCTTTGGAGCTCATATACTTATCTACTGTTTCTTCTAACGCTTTTAAAAGCTTAAAACGTTGGCAATCATTTTTTAAATGTGGCAAATTTACTAAAAGATAATTTTTGAAGCTGTCTATGTTTTGGCACAGTATATATTCTAAGTTGCCGTTTGATTTTGAACTCATAATAATAATATTTATGTTTTTTGAAAAGTTCATTTTAAGGTCTACCAAGGACTTGTCAAAAGGGCTAGATTTTATCTCATCAAAAAACGATTCTAAGCAAGAAACAAGCATCGAACAAGAATCCTTCATAGACACACTCCAAAACTTAAGATAGTTTATATAAGATAAACTATTTCTACGAAAAAATCAAGCTCAAAATATTTTTTTTAAGTTTTTAGGCTTTTAGCAAACTCTATAATAGCTTCTACTGTGTTTTGGGATAGCGATGCAAGTTTATAGCTTTGCTCTAAGGCATTTTGGATATCTTTATTCATATAGTAATCATAAGCCATTTTCCCTATATCGTGAAATTCTTTATGAGCTTGCTCTATCTTAATAAAAGCTTCGTAGGTTTTTTCGCCGTATTTTGACTTTATTTCTTCCTTGTTTTGAGCATAATACCATTTACCCAAAGCACATTGGGTATGGTCTGTTGGCTTCCAGTCCGATTTGCCAGTGAGCACCAAAAATAGGTTGTGCATATAATTTGCATGGTCTACCACTTTCTTTACGGTTTCTACAAAAAGGTCTTTGTCTTCAATTTCGTAGATAGTGTTCCATGTCACTATGGAATCTTTAAACAGCTCTTTTGTATAACCTGTTATTTCATCTATTATGTTCATAAAATCTTCAAAACCTTTTCTAAAGTTAACTACGTTTTCAGATATTTGATGTATAGCTTGGGATTGCTCTTCCACTGCTGCTGTTTGCCTATCAAGAAGCTCTGTTACTTCTTTGGCGCTTTGCTTTATCTCTATAAAGTATGAGTTGATTTCTTCGTAAAAAGCCTCCATACTCTTTATAACATTGTTTATTTTACTAACTTTATCTGAAGCGTCGTTTGTGGCTTTTAACATATCTGTCAAGGTAGACGCTATCTCTTGGGCACTTCTTGAAGTTCTTTCGGCAAGCTTTTTCACTTCGTCTGCCACTACTGCAAATCCTCTTCCCACTTCACCGGCACGAGCCGCCTCTATAGCTGCATTCAAGGCCAAGAGGTTTATTTGCTCTGTGATAGAAAGTATGGTAGAAACTATAGACTCTATACCTTTAGACTTTTCGCTTAACTGTGATATAGATTTGCTAACTTCTTTGTATACTAGCTTAGAGCTTTCTACAAGCTCTTTTGAAGACTCCACTTGCTTTGTTTTTTCTTCTATTCTCTGGCTAAGCCTATCTTGTATGGTCTTTGTGTCTAATATGGAGTTTGCTATATCTTTCATGGTGGCGCTAAATTCCTCTTCTGCATTTGCTATAGCTGATATAGATTCTTTTAGATTGTCAGCCGTGTGTCTAGCTTCCAGTGAAGCCACTTCTATTCTAGCACAGTCGTACACTTCTGTGGCTACATCTGGTATTATGCTCTTAAAATCGGCTTTTATTTTTTCGTCTTCGCACTCTATATCTTTTACTTCTTCTTTTGCTTCTTTGCCCAAGCCAATCCATATTATGATACCAAAAAATATTACATCCAACACTATTAGTAAAAGACCAACGGGCATGGTTTTCACAAATACCCCTACCAAAGCACTCAAAAACAACAATACGCTACTCCCTATTAGCACGTTATCTTTTTGCATATATGCAACCTCCTTTTATACTATAGATTATAAACTTTTTTCATATTTTTTTCATAGCGATTTTTGGTATATTTTTTATTAGTTCCTTCCAGCCCCATCTGTATAGGTCCTTGTAAGTTTTTTCTCCTTTTAAAAGCTCAAAAAACATGTAAAGGGCTTTGTCTTGAGATAGTTTAAACGACAATTCTTGTATATTGTAAACGATAGAAGCTATTTTACCAGCGTAAACTAAATCTTCTAAGATGGTGTTTTTAACAAACCTTTCATACAAGGTATTTGCGTCTTTCTTGGCAAGCTTTATAGCCCTAGCGCTCAATGACCCACTTAGATAAGCGTACCTTATCCCCTCCCCTAAAAGTGGGTCTACCATAGCCCCGGCGTCTCCTGTTAAAAATACCCTATCTCTTCCAAGCCTTAAGTCTTGGGCTTTTGATGTAAAAGGTATAAACCACGATTTTATACGGTATTTTGATAGGTCTATGGGAAACAGTTTGTGATTTTTTGCATAATTTTTAAATATGTTTAAAAGGTCTTCTTTTTCAGCGGTGGCTATACCTATATTTACAAACTCCCCTTGTGGAAAATACCATCCATACCCTCTTTTTACAACACCTATATCTATCAGAACCTCGTCATCTGGAAAGTCTTTTAAATCTTCTTTTGGTACTCTTACTTCCATCGCCATAAAAAACTTTCTTGAAGTGTCTTTGCAAGCTATAGATTTTCTTGTGATAGAGTGATAACCATCGGCTCCTATTATGTAATCTGCTTCAAAAATACCTTTATCGGTGATAACCTTTCTAACGGTGGGTGTTAGCTCTATATCTTTTGCCGTGGTTTCTTCTAAAAGCTTAGCCCCTTTCTCTTGGGCTTTTGATATAAGAACATAATCAAACTCTTCTCTATCCACTATCACGGCGCATTCATCTTTTTTCTTTTCTACAAAGACTTCTCCTTTAAATCCAAGAATGCCCCCTTTTATTGTGTTTTTTATGTTAAAATCTGGAAATAAATGGATAGACCTTTTTGATATACAACCAGCGCAAAGCTTTGGCCTTGGGTATTTGGCTTTTTCTAATACTAAAACCTTTGCTCCGGCATCTGCAAGCTCGTAAGAAGCCCCAGCCCCAGCAGGTCCACCGCCTATTACTATAACGTCGTATCGTTCCATCAATCTTCCTTAGATATCACAAAATCTATTCTTGGGAGGGATTTTGTTTTTATTCTTTTTGCCAAAAGATGTCTTATGTAATCTCTTGCGCTTTGAAGCCTTTTTAAAACAGCATCTTCTTTGTCTTTTTCTAAAACGCTTATAGATATAAGCACGTTTTTTCCATCTTCGCTTAAAAGCACGCCGTTTACCGTCACAAACCCAGGTATATTTTCTATGTCTTTTACAAGTATGTTGGCTACTTCTTTTTCTATGGTCCTTTTTAGCATGTCTTTTTGTTTGCTCATCAAGACTCCTCTTCTATTTTTATGTTGTAAGCTTTTATCTTTCTATAAAGATTTGTAAAATCCATACCTATAGCTTGGGCTGTTTGCTTTATGTTGTAGTTGTATTGGGCTAGTTTTTTCATTATAAACTGCTTTTCAAACTCCTGTTTTGCGCTTTTAAAATCCTGATACTCTTTTTGTTTTACTTTTAATCCAAGAGCCTCTTCGTCTATATAATCTTTATCCGCTGTGATGCTAAGCCTTTCCATGAGATTTTTTAGCTCTCTTACGTTTCCGGGCCAATGATACTCTAAAAGAGCTTCCTTTGCTTCGGGGGTTAGTTTTTTAGGTTTTATCTTGTTTTCTTGACAAAACTTGTCCAAGAAGTACTCTGCAAGGATGATGATATCTTGGCCTCTTTCTCTTAAGGGCGGGACTTCTAAGGTTATAACGGCAAGCCTGTAGTACAAATCTTCTCTAAAAAGCCCTTGTTCTATGAGCTTTTTTAAGTCTTTGTTAGAAGCGCATATAAACCTTACATCTACATCTATTTTTTGAAGTCCGCCAAGCCTTTGGAAGCTTTTTGTTTCTATAGCCCTTAAAAGTTTTGCTTGGGCTTTTAGGCTCATGTCCCCAATCTCATCTAAAAATATTGTCCCTTCGTTTGCGATTTCTAATTTTCCCGCTTTTCTAGACAAAGCCCCTGTGAAAGCCCCCTTCTCGTATCCAAAAAGCTCAGATTCTATAAGTTCGTCCGGTATAGCAGCACAGTTTATATCTACAAAGGGTTTATCTTTTCTAGGGGATAGTTGGTGTATATTTTTTGCTACAAGCTCTTTACCGGTACCGTTTTCTCCAAATATTACTATGTTGGCGTTTGATTTGGCTACTTTTTTTATTTCCTCTTTTAACTTCTTGATAGCTTGAGATTCTCCTATTATATCATCTTGTTTTCCTGTGGCTGTTTCAATTTTATTTTTTATGTGCTCTTTGTGGGCTTTTTCTATAACGTTTAAAAGCTTTTCAATGGAAAGAGGTTTTTCTAGAAAGTCAAAAGCTCCCTTTTTTATAGATTGGACGGCGAGCTCAATACCACCATGGCCTGTTATCATCACGATAGAGGAGTTTGGAGATAGGTCTTTTATCGTATCTATAAAATCTATACCAGACCCATCCTCTAGCCATATATCAAGAAGTATCACTGGAAAGTACTCTTTTAGGAGTATTTTTTTTGCTTCTTCCAAAGATTTCGCAGTTTTTGAGCTTATGTTTTCATCGTTTAAAATCTCTGATATAGCCTCTCTTATAGCATCTTCATCGTCTATTATAAGCACCTTCATGGTTCTATCTCTACAGACTCTATGCTAAAATACGGTTTTAAACTATCTACAAACTCCATCAAATCATTAATTTGATACTCTGTGGTTAGTATTTCAAGTGTCTTTTTATCATGAGGTCTTGTTCTTGTAAGACCAAGCCTGTTTGGAGCCCCTGTTATAATGGCGTCCAAGATGAGTAGTTCTCCTTCTTTGGAAAGCTTTATAACCACTTTTAAATCACTTTTTCTCATAGTGTACTATCTTTGCTGGCTTAAACACTTCTAAAATCTTTTCTACCTCTTCTGGATACTCATTTTGTTTCTCTTGATTTTGGTGGCTTTTAGTGTTTAAATCATCCTTTTGTGGGTCATTCAGTGTTTTTTTTTCAGCGGATTTTATAGACGTATCTAAACCTTCTTTTAAAAGCTCTGAAATGGGTACAAAATCCTTAATCAAAGAAGCTTTTAAGACTGTTATCTCAAGGGCAAGGATTGGGTCTTTTTGATACATGGCGCTAAACCCTTGATTTACAATATCTTCAAGGTATAAAAACACCTCTAAGGGCTTTGAGAGCATGTTTTTGTAAAACTCTTCTTGGGCTTCTCCAATAGCAAAGGCTTTTAATATATTCTTAAGCTCTTTGTAGACCCCTTCCCAGAAAAGCCTTACGTTGTATCCTTTTTCGTTTAGCGTGTTTAATATGTTTATGGCTTCTTTGGTATCTCCTTTTATTAAAAGCTCTAAAAATTTTCTTATAGAGGCTTTATCCACCGGTCCAAACATTGATTTTACTATATCTATCGTTACCTTGTTGTTGCCATAGGTACTAGCTTGGTCTAATAAGCTTGCGGCATCTCTCATAGAATCGTCTGATAAATCCGCTATCACATCCAAAGCCTCTTCGTCTACTTCAAGGTTTTCTTCTTTGGCGATACGTTTTAAATATGTTTTTATATTTTCTTTTGAGGCTTTTGAGAAAATAAGCTTTTGACATCTTGATTGAATGGTGGGAAGTATCTTGTCAAACTCAGTGGTGCAGAGTATAAATATCAAAGAGGGTGGGGGTTCTTCTATGGTTTTTAAAAGGGCGTTGAAAGCTTCTTTTGTAAGCATGTGAGCTTCATCTATGATATATACTTTATATTTGCCTTGCATTGGAAGGTAACTAGCTCCTTCTTTTATAGACCTTATTTCGTCTATACCTCTATTGGAAGCAGCATCCATCTCTATCAAATCTACAAAGCTTCCCTTTTCTATGGCTTGGCAGTTTGGACAGCTGTTGCAAGGTTCTCCTTCTTGGGGGTTTAGACAATTTAAAACCTTTGCAAATATTCTTGCGGTGGTGGTTTTACCGGTGCCTTTATGCCCTGCAAATATGTAAGCGTGGTGTATCTTATCATGCAAAAACGCATTTTTTAGTATAGTGGCTGGTATTTCTTGTCCTATAAGCTCTTTAAAGGTTTTCGGCCTATACTTCCTAGCAAACGGTAAATAGCTCATCTTTAATATTTTACACTATATTGCCTTTATTTAAGAAAGCTTTGTATGTTTAACCCATCTATAGAACTTTATTTGTTTACTTGTTATAAAATATTTAGATTAAAGCTTGAAAATCTAATATAGGAAGTGTAGATGATGCGATTTATAGATTACAACGGTATAGGTTTATTTACAGACCTTTACGAGCTTACAATGGCCCAAGTTTACTTTGAAAAAAGTATGGAAAAAACTGCCGTATTTAACTTTTTTATAAGACCCACTGAAAAAAGAAACTACTTTTTGTTTTCTGGACTTGAGTTTCTAATAGACTATCTTTTAAACTTAAGATTTACAAAAGAAGATATAGCGTTTTTAAGGTCTACCGGTAAGTTTAAAGAGGATTTTTTGGAATATCTCCAAAATTTTAGATTCACTGGAAACCTTTACTCAGTAGATGAAGGGGAGATAGTGTTTGCAAACGAACCCATAGTACAAGTAGAAGCTCCTATACTTCAAGCCCAGATAATAGAGACTTTTTTGATAAACACGCTTCAAATATCCATCCTTGTAGGCACAAAGGCGTTAAGATGCTATAGCGTAGCTAAAGATAAAATGCTAATAGATTTTGGCATGAGAAGAGCCCACGGAGTAGATGCCGGCATAATAGCTGCAAGAAGTAGCTATATAGGAGGTTTTGCTGGAACTTCAAACGTTGTAGCTGGTAAGATGTTTGGTATCCCTTTGTATGGCACTATGGCACACTCTTTTATTATGGCTCATGAGACAGAAGAAGAGGCTTTCTGGAATTTTGCATCAGTTTACCCTGAAAATACTATTTTTTTAATAGATACTTACGATACTATAGAAGGTGTTAAAAACGCTATAAAGGTTGCAAAGAAAAAAGGAATAAAAATAAAAGGCGTAAGGATAGATAGCGAAGATCTTTTTACACTTTCAAAAAAAGTAAGGGAAATACTTGATGCCAACAGTTTTAGAGATTCTATGATTTTTGCAAGCGGTGGGATAAACGAGTATAAGATAAAAGAACTCATAGAAAAAAATGCCCCAATAGATGCCTTTGGAGTTGGAACTGAGCTTGTCACTAGCGCTGACCTACCTTACTTAGATTGTGTTTACAAGATGGTAGAATACGACGGGAAACCAAAAATGAAACTAGGCTATAAAAAAATCACCACACCTTATAAAAAACAATTTTACAGATTTTTTAAAAACGGTAAGATACTAAAAGATATGATTTCTCATTTTGATGAGGCCGTAGAAAACGGCGTAAAAATGCTAAAGCTCTATATAAAAGATGGAGAACTAGTAGAAAATATCCCTTCTTTGCAAGAGATAAGACAAAAGACGTTGGCAAACTTTAAGACCTTACCTGATATATTAACATCTATAACGAAATATACCGCCTTATCACCAGAAATATCGCAGCGACTTTCAAAATCCATTGAAGAACTTGAAGGCTCGTTGAAAGATTTGTAAAACAATACTTATTAGGCTTTTATTGGAAGCATTGTGCTTATATCAAGCGAGAAACCCGTCTTTTCAAACTTTAAAACTCTACCACGGCTCACAAGTCTACCACGGCTACAAGTCTGCCACGGTTCACAAGTCTACCAAGCATTACAAATGTAATAAGATAAACGGGGCTTGTCTTAAAAGCCCCAAAACATAGAAAATATTTAGAATACCACTCCCACTTCAGCAAATGGACCATCTACTTTGAAATCTGTTTTTATAGAGCTTGCATCTATCTTTAGCTCTTCGTATCTATAACCTGCTCCTACAAATAAATGATTGCCTAATCCATTTTTTATAAACACTGGATAAAGCTTTGCCTCTCCTACTACGTCATAATATGCGTTTGAGCCATAAGCTATGCCTTTTATATGAAAATCACCTTCTAATGCTGGTACAGGTCTTACATCAAGAGCAGCGTATAGCATAGGCACTGGTACAGTGTAAGATTTGCTTACAGCCTGCGGTAACGATACACCATTTACACTATTAGCAGTACCTGATACGACAGCTTTAAAATCTACTATTCTAACGCCAAGACCCACTTTTGGATTTAACACCCCTTTGGATGCATTTTTTATAAAAGGAAGATGATAATAAGCAAATATATCATAGTGGTCTGCTTTTAACGACGATGATACTGTACCTTTAAATGTATATCCGTCGTATGTAAAGTTTTGATTTGAGACAGTTCCATCAAACTTCATTGGTAGATAATCAAATTCAAGATTTGGCACTATCGGTATACCAGCAGTGTTTAACTTTAATCTTACCCAGGGTTTTGTCTTTGAGCTAAAACCTAAATTGTTTTTTACGTCTACATTTTGAGATATCCCGTTGCTGTGGTAATTGATATAACCACTGGGTGATTCATTGATAAACCCAATAGAACCAGACAAACTCACAGCATAGGAGCTTGCTACTCCTGAGAGCACTGCCACCGCTAACGCAACCTGTTTTCTCATTAAACACCTCCAAGGCTATTTTAAATGCTATTAATTATATACAAACTTCCGCTCTCTTTCTGACATTTTCAATCCCATAAGGCAGATTACCAACTGTCCTGAATTGAGTAAAACGTTTACCGTAAATGTGTTTCAATCCCATAAGGCAGATTACCAACTAAAACCAAAGGAAGCAGAGCAGCTATTCCCCGTTTCAATCCCATAAGGCAGATTACCAACTGTATGGTTTAGAGAAAACCAGAATTGGTGTTAAGGTTTCAATCCCATAAGGCAGATTACCAACCCTGACAAAATTAGACTTACTCAATAAGACAAACCAAGTTTCAATCCCATAAGGCAGATTACCAACTTTCACAGAAGAAGAAATAGGAAGGCTTATACAAGGTTTCAATCCCATAAGGCAGATTACCAACCAAAGTAGAGTGGATAACTTCATGTGCTAAAGTAGTTTCAATCCCATAAGGCAGATTACCAACATCTTTTTAGGATCCTCTAATGTCTAAAGTCAAACCGTTTCAATCCCATAAGGCAGATTACCAACCAACCCATTTAATAAACATGATGCCAACATGTGCGTTTCAATCCCATAAGGCAGATTACCAACTGTTTCTTTCTTTTCTAAGAACCAAAAGATAAAGTTTCAATCCCATAAGGCAGATTACCAACAAAGACATTGGTAAAACTCTAACTTCCATAGTGCGTTTCAATCCCATAAGGCAGATTACCAACCAACACCTAATGGTTCTCTACATCCTGGGTCAAAGGTTTCAATCCCATAAGGCAGATTACCAACATTAAAAGATGAAATAGGTAACTTAATAGGTGAGAGTTTCAATCCCATAAGGCAGATTACCAACGATATGCCACTTGCTATGCCATAAAGAAAATGAGTTTCAATCCCATAAGGCAGATTACCAACATACACCATTGTTCATTATGACTCATGACATAGTGTTTCAATCCCATAAGGCAGATTACCAACAGTGGATTTAAATTCATACAAAAAGAAAGCCGTAGAGTTTCAATCCCATAAGGCAGATTACCAACAAGGCATTTTTTACTGAAACTTCCGTTTCAATAGAGTTTCAATCCCATAAGGCAGATTACCAACCCGTCAACCCACTTTCAACAATTAAATTATAAGCTTTCATAGAAATTTATACAATGATATAAATTATATTATCTGTAAAAAATTTACTACAAAAGGTGATATAGAACAGATAACTTTAAAGCTTTCTCTATCAATGATTAGCTAGTGTTTATGATATATAACAGAGCCGAGGAAAACATTGATTTTTCGTAAACACAAAAATTTCCCAAAGGTGATATATATCATATCACTTTAAAATAACGCTACCCACATATTCAGCTGTTGAAGTACGCCAGTTGGCTTTTAAGCCAACTAAAAACCGCAGATTATTATAACATAAATTTTTGTATGAGTTGCTGTACATCGTGATAAGTATGCCACACGCTAACACTTACACTTAAAAAAATTATACCAAATTTTCATACTGTTACCAACCTCATAAACTTTATCGCTATAGACCGTGGTATAATTGTAAATCTTGGCAGACTTGTAAATCGTGGCATACTTGTAAATCGTGGCAGACTTGTAAATCGTGGCAGACTTGTAGCTACTTCTCTAGGAGTTCTGTATCCTAGGGCACAGTGAGGTCTTACAAAGTTATATTTGTCTAGGTATTTCTTTAATAGATTACTTTCTGTTTTATCTCTTCGTATTTCTATTCTATGTTCTTTGAAGCTTCGGTCTTGTGCTTTTCAAAAGTACTTTCTATTTTTTCGGCAAATCTTGTTCTATAAATTCTTATAATCTTTCTCTCTTATCTTTCTCTCTTGTGATTAAAAATTCTGTATATTCCAAAATCAAAATCACTACTTTCAAATTGGAATATCTCTTTTAATTTTTTCAAAAACTCACCTTTCATATTGTCCATCGGAATAATCTTCCTTTTAAATAAGTGTAACACAAAACAATTATAACACGTATAAGTTTACCAAACGTTGAACACATTTCTATGATAGTTTTCATAAATTTTAACTTCTCATTTAAAGACAGCATTTATTAAAATATAAGATTTTCTTTTTCTAGCTTCATTAGGTCCGCCAATCAAAATAAGAATAGGCTTATTCATTAAATTTGCTTAAAAATCATTACATTGAACTTGATGTCTCAGTCAGATTGATTAGCTTCTGTACCCTCATCTGTTTTATTTTCAAAAGTTCTATTCTTACCACTTTCAACGTCTTCTTTTAACTCTTTGAGCCGTGATTTCCTCAGTGACTATTCTTCTTGTTTGATATGTTCACTTGTTATCTTCCCTATTTGCTATATTATTTCTACACTTAACTCAAACATAGGCAAAAGATAATGCATTTCCTACGGCATTTTTATAAGATTTATCATAGCAATATATGAGCTTATGCAAGAGTTTTAAGCTTTTCTAAAAGAAGGTTTTTAAAAGTGTTGTATATTAACTTAAAATTAAATAATGCTGTATCTTTTATAGAAGACTCTATTGCACTCTGAAAATAACTATCAAGGGTTTCAACAGATATTTTAGTTTTTAAAGCGACTGCCATAGCATCTTCTATATCTTGATTTGTGCCTCTTCTTAACTTCATGATTATAAAATCATAGGGATTTAATACGCTGATTTTTAGCTTTTCATCTTTATAGATTTCTAAAACTCTTTCTCTATAGCCTTTTGGCATTGATATTATGCTCCATCCATTTATGTTCTCAGAAAGATCGCTTACATAGCCTATGTTTTTTAGCTCAAGATATATCTTTTCTACATCGCCTTTTATAACTTCTGCATCTATATCCATGGTACTTCTATAATCTACACCATAATAAGGTAGGGCTTGAGCTCCTACCACTATTATTTCCAGAGGTTCTTCATTCTTTAATGCTATGTCCTTAAAAATTCTTATAATATCCATTTAAATAGCTCTTAAAATCTCAAAAAATCTTCTTACATCTTCATTTGATATTTTTGTATTTACAAAAGGCAAAGGTTTTTTCCTTTTTACAAGATAGCTATAGTTTGAATAAATTATACAAGCTTTTTCATAGTATTCTTTTATGCTTTCTTTAATATACTCCCATTCTACATCATCATTAAATACTATTTCATAAGGCAATATGTTCTTACCAGCCCTGCTTGAAAGGAGCTCCTCAACACTAGCCTTGTCTTTCCCATACAGTCTTTTTAGTTTTAAGTCAATCTCCATATGTTTATTATAACGCCTTGTCTTATTTGTTACTGTATTAGTTTATTACATCGTGATAAGTATACCACACGCTAACACTTACACTTAAAAAAATTATACCAAACTTTCATACTGTTACTCCAACTTCATAAACTTTATCGCTATAGACCGTGGTATACTTGTAGCTTCATGGTGCAGAATCTTGGCAGACTTGTAAATCGTGGCAGACTTGTGGAGCGCGGCAGACTTGTAGACCGTGGCAGACTTGTCACATACTTTTTAATGCTATGTGGCTTCTTCATAAACTTTTAACCATAAAAACTTACCGCCTTTAGACATCGGTTTATAGAAAATTTTAACGAATGTAAGTGTCCATAGTGTATGTTAGCTTTTACACAGAAAAACTTAAAACTTTAGATAATGTTTGAAATCTCTGAAAACTTGCCCAGTTGCTCTTCTTCAAAACCGCTAATTGCTCCGTAGTTATCCACTATGTATATTACTACTTTATCTTTTGACGGGTCTATTATCTTATATATATCTTTTTTAAGCTGATTTAATTTACCGATGGACAGTTCACCCTTGAATACGGATTTTTGTACTTGAAAAAGGTATCTTCTTGATACTTTCAATATCTTTTTAAGCCTTTTATAACCCTCTTTTTGCGTTGTATCTATATCGTATGCCATCACTACTATCATATAACTAATGCCTTGTATAGTTCTTTGGCTTCAAAATGTTTTATAAGCTTTATTATCTCCATTTTTATGGCTGTAGCCAAAGTATATTCTTTTTCATCTATTTTTATAGTTTCATTAAACCTATCGTCAAAAGCTTTGATAAAGGTTTTAAAGCCAATGTTTGTAAGCAACAGCTTATCTTTTTGTCTTTTGAAAAATCCTTTTTGAAAAACGTTTTCTTTTGCAAGCTTTAATATAACAAAGTCAACGATGATTGGTTTAAATATTTCAGACAAATCAAGGGCTAAAGAAAACCTTTTTTGGTTTATCTCATGAAGATAACTTATATGTATGTTTAGAGAGCTGCTGTATATTTGTGATGCTATTTTCCCATAAAGAAGGGAGTTACCAAAAGATATTAAGGCATTTAGTTCTGTAGTGGGCGGTCTTTTTGTTCTTTTGCCAAAATAAAGCTCAGCTTTAGCTTCCAAGCTTTTATAATATAGCTTCCTGAAGTTTGCCTCTATTCCCATCAACTCACTTATAGTATTTACGCCTTTTAACTTTTGTAAAAAACTATCAAACTCTATATCTAAAAGCTTACCACAGTTTGATATAGCCCCTTTTATAAATTCTTTGGCAAGGTAAAGTCTTTTCTCTCGGTCTTCGTAATGTCTTACTTGGCTTATTATCAAGCTTCCAAGCTCATTTTCATTTTTCGGAAAAAAGCTTCCTATGTAATTTCCATAAACGCTGAAAAAGTGTACAACCACCCCTTTTTTGGAGAAAAGCTTTAAAACTTCAGATGTGATGCTTACGCTTGCAATTATAAACACGTCCTTTATATCTTCTATTGGTATCACCTGCTCTTTGGTTTTATTTTGAAACATCAAAGTGTTGTCTTTTTTTATGAGCTTGCCATGGCTTACTATGTAATAGCTTCTCATTTTGCTTCAATAAATCCAAACCCCTGAGCTGTCCTATAGCCTAAACCGTTTTTATAAACAAAATCTACGATATCTTTGTCTCCCTCTATCAAAAACTCTCCTCTAAAACACTTTATAAACCCCTTGTAATGAAGGACACTCTCTGTTTTTACAGCTTTTGGTATAAAAGAAAAGTTTTTTAGGTTCGGTTTTACACCCCTTATAGCTTCATATCTTTTTTCCACTGATTCTAAAAGAGCTTCTTCGAAACCTTCATCAAAAGGTGTAAGGTAATTTCTATCTTTGCTAACGACTATAGGAGATAGCGCTACGAAGGGATTTTTTATGTTCTCTTCAATGAGTTCTATACTAAAAGCGTAAAAATCTTTATTGCCAAACCTAAAAGATGTTCCTTTTTCAGAAAGCTCTATGGTTCTATCGCATATAAATTTGACAAGCTCGTCATCTTCACTCGAAACCCTTAAGTTTATAAATCTAACGTTTTCTATGTGTCTTTTTACAACCTTGGCTTCTTTACCAAAATAAACCGAAAATACGTAAGGTTTAAATTCCATATTTATATAATTTCTATAACCAAATATATCTTTGAAAAAGCCTATAAACCCGCCCCTAAAATCAACGGGCAAACTAGCCATATTTTTAGCTTCAAACCTTATCAAAGCCCTCATTGTTCTTTTAATTTCCATACCTCTGTAGGTTTTGGCAATACGTATCTGTCTTTATACTCATTGCATTTGCCTTTTTCGTCACAAACACAAAGGCATTTAATGTTATTGTTGCATTCACATTCTATTAGCATATACCTTGTTTTTTCTAGCCACTCGTCTTTAGCTACTTTGCTCTTATCGTATGTTAGCATCGTTTTTAGCTCTTTTAACCTTGGAATATCCCATATAGATTGCGCTTTTAGGTTTAATTTGCTTTTAAGAAAATCCTCAAAACTTTTGTAAAACCTTGTCTTGTCCTCTTCTTTTTCACCAAGAGCCCAGTTATCTCCATCAAAAAGCTTAGAATACCTTTCTTTTCTATCTGATATAAAAAGCTTTGAAGTTATCTTTATGCTACCAAGTCCCAAAGGCTTACCCATACCTATTTTATGGCATAAATTTTCTTCCGAAGGTAAGTCTATTGCATATAACAAAGCCCCCAGCTCATAGTCTGTAAGATTTTCAAACCTTATGCGTCCTTTAAAAACGCTCCCAGGGCTTAAAGGTTTTACAAGAGGATTTTGAAACTTATCACAATTTGTTATCTTTTTAACATCCTCTTCCGTTAGTGTTGTTATATCTTTATATTCTAAATGGCAGTTTTTAAACTGCTTTTTCAGTTTTTGCTCATCTTTCTCATAGTACGTGTAAGCTTTGTTTTGAGGGTTTTGAGTGTCTTTATGCCAATAGAGTTTATAACCTCTTATTTTAGCATTGTCGTTCCAAGTTTTTAAGTGATCCTTTGGCACCTCGTAAGTAGGCTCTTTTGTGGATTGCTCTAAATAAAGCTGAAAAGATGTAGGCTTTGGATTGCCAAGTACTTTTAAGAACACTCTTTTATAGGCTTTGCCGCTTTCTAAGTTGCAATCTTCAAAAAACACTCTACTGGCAAAACTATCCTTCTTATGGCTTTTTCCAAACACCGCTTCAGCCATGTCTATAGTTTCTTCTTTTAAAAGCTCCTTTGGGATATGGTCGCTTATTTTCTTTTTGTAGTGAACCCTCATATTTTTTGTAAACCCTATCTCCACAATCTTTCCACCCTCTTCTATATAAAAACAAGGTATCTCTTTCCATTTCTTTTTTTCCATATACTCTCTTATCATGTCATCCGAACCTCTGTCTTTATCGTATCTATAATTTTTTATAACTTCTTCTGATACCTCTATTGGCTCATGATTTGTATCTTTATGTATAACGTAGGCTTTTTTCTTGCCTTTCATATATCCTGATACCAAAAGATAAGCGTCTTTTCCTTTGTGTTTTATATTGTCTATAGTATATTTATCGTAGGATTTACCGCTGTAGACAAAGTTCCCGCTTTTATCATATCCTGTAACATCATCGTAAGCAGCAGGTTTTATATAGTAACGCTCACCTTGTTTGTAAAGGATGCCGGCTTTGACACCCTTTTGTATAATCTCTTGATAAGCCTCTCTAAAGTTTTTTATTTTGTCTGCCACAGCTCTAAAAGATAACACTTTATCATCAAAAAAGTGAAACTTACCGTAGGTTAATATCTCAAACATAGTCCTTATTAGCCCTCTCAAAGAGCTTCCCGGTATTTTATAAGTGTCTCCTATTTTGAAAAAATCAATATCTTGCTTTGTTTTTCTTATATATGTGTAAGTGAGTGTTGTTATCTCCACATCTATATAACCTGTGTATCTGTTGTCGTAATATGTATCAAAGGCTGGGGGTTTTTCCACCTCTATTGGCTTTTCGTTTAAGGGGATGAAGTTGTAAGGGGCTTTTGCTGGTTTTCTTTTGCCTTGATTTGTATGTGTTTGTCCTTTTTGCCATTGATTGCTATATTTGTTATTCATATCAACCTCCTTTTTGTTTTACACATTCTACACATATATCTAAAAATCTCACGTCTTCAATGCTTGCCTGAAAACTTGGCAAATATCCTATATAGTTTCTGGTTTTTAAAACAAGATAGTGATTTTCGTCTTTTAACTCTTTAGCATCTTGCAATACATATTTTGGTATCTCTATATAAAAACCCCTATCTTCAAAAACTCTTATAAATCCGTCTTTTTCCTCTGCGTTTGTACCAAAAAGTATTTGTTTTGCATCAAAGTACTCTGTGTCAAAAGAGTTTTCACCTTCTTTATCTTCTAAAAGCCTTAAACTAAATCCTCTTACATGTCTATATATAAAAGCCTCTTTCTCTTGATTAAAAATCCTTAGGTTTATAAGCTTTTGAGAAAAGTAATCATCTTTTGAATTGTCAAATTTGTCAAATACAATCTTGTCCTCATACCAACCTATCAAAAAACACCCGTCAAAACCCATCAACAAGTCTTTGGCTTTTTCCAAACTATCAAGTTCAAACATCTCTTTTCTAGACCTAGTGGTTTTTATCTCTCTCATTTTTTTAAAACTCATAGCTCCTCCTTATATTCTTTCAAAGCTTTTACAAAATGTTCCAACTTCTCTTTGCCTTTTATGTTTAGCCTGTCACCCTCTTTAGATATTTCAAACTCACCATCTTTTGTCTTTATCTTAAGATAAGAGCCTTTCAAGACTCCTCTTCCTATACTTTTTTCACCCCCAAGAGCCAAATCTTCATTCCAAAGGTCTTTTAAGACAAGAAGCAAAAGCCCTATATAAGCCTCTTTTGCTTCCTCTAACTCTAGCTTTATATTAAGCATCTCTTTTTTATGCCATATGGGTTTTGAGCTCATCAAAGCCGTCTCTTTCACCCCGCCGGTAAACCTATCTATATTTATACGGTGCACCATTTCTGATATGACGTTGTCTTTTTCTATATAGCATTCGTTTACTATAAGCCTCGCTTTTTGCCTTTTAGGTTTTTCGTTTTTTTCATCCTCTTTCTTCTTACTGTTTTTGCTAGAACCAAATACTTCATTCACAATATTTTCGCTTATGCCAACGGTTTTTGCTATCCTTGTAGCCCTTGCCCTCAAAGCCCCTTTCAAAGAGCTTCCTGTGATGGTGTGTTTATCTTTTGTGGTAATATGCACGCTGTCCGCTTCTTCGTGGATATCTTGTTTTCTTATTATAAGCGAGTTTTTGATTTCAAAACGCCCTTCAAAGATTACCCTTGGAGCTTTATATCTAAGCGTTTGAACATCTTCTAAAGAGTCTAATTTTACATTTTCAAGTTTATGGCTTTTAAGATAATTAAAATATGCTTTTATATCGCTCGGGAAGTCAAACCTATAAAGCTTATAGTCTGTTAGTTTTAAAAGCCCAAAACCCTTTGAGGTAAAAGCCCCTATCTTTATATTTTCGTTTGATAGTTCTTGTATTATGGTTTTTAATATAGACCTTACTTTATCAATATCTTTTGATGCCTCTACAAACAACCCAAACTCAAATTCTCTATCTGGTACTAGTATCTCGTAATCAAACTTTGCACCGTGCTCTACTGTCATGTATTCGTTTAGTTTTATGCCGTCTCTTGTGGAAGTGATATGCTCGTTTTTAAGCGTCAAATCTTCAAAGAAAGCAAGGGACTCTTTTTTGTGATTTCCAAAAAATATAGATATTAGTTCTTTATCCTCAAAGGCATCTTCAAAGTAGTGTTTTAAAGCCCCTTTAAAAGAGGTTCCCGGAATGAAAAACCTTCCGCTTTTGTCTGTCAGAAGCTCAATATCTAACGACTCTCCCTTGCCCTTTGCAATTACCAAAGGAGCCAAACTTTTCACGTTTCCTTTTAACAAAAACACGCTTCCTTTCATAAACACTCCTTATAACGATTTATTATTTACCTCTATTTTTTATCCTTATGGTATCAAAAAAGTTAAACCAGTAGCTTTTAGCCAAGTCAAACTTCAGCTTATGGTCGCTTTTCAAATTAAGCCCAAAGTCTTCTGCCAACTTCTTGTACTCGTATCCCTCGTATAGCTTATCCACTATACTCACAAATTCTTCTAAATCTTTTATTTTATCTTTAAAAGCCTTTTCAAGAGTTTTGTAAGCTTTTTTATGTTTTTTATAGTCTTCTTGCCCGTCTTCTTTTATACCTTTTATATCTTTGAAAAACTCGTTTATATCTTCCATAGAGGTTGCGTTGGTTATAAGAAGCCTCAATCTTCCAATGAGACTGTTGCTGAGCTCTTTTTTGTGTTTAAATTCTTCTGCGCTTTTAAAACCTTCATATTCAAAATAAGTCTTTAGGTCTTCTTTCAATAAGCCCACTATCATATGTTTTGTATGCTCAATCTTTTGTTCAGCAGTTTTCAATCCATCTTCTTGTTCTTGCCATTTTATATCTTGAAAATTTTCGTAAATATCTACTTTTCCATATCCTAATTGAGTGAGCTCCCCTATCCCGTAAAACAATAGCTTTTTCATAGCTTCTTCTGGTATATTACCTTCTACACTTACGAGAAAGGAAGAACCTATATCATAAGCATAAAGCCTTGGGCTTCTCGAGTGCCATACATCTATATATCTTTCCAAAGTAGTAGTGGTTACAATCGCATTTTCTATCTTTACAGGGACTTCTAAGGCCTTTTCTATGTAATCTTGCAATATATCCGTAGACAACGTTGAAAAGCCGTTTTTGTTGTATATGACTATAGGGCTTAGGGCGTATATTACAAACTTCTTTTTAGAGGTTGGTTTTACCGCTTTTGTCTCAATAGGTTTTATATCGTAAAATTTTACCTTCACCCTTCCATATTGAGCACTCCTTGATCTTCCTATATAAAGCTCTTCCCCAACGCTATCTTTTATAGCTTCTAAAATAGCTTTGTCTCCTATCAGATACCCTCTAAAGCTTTGCCCTTCTTTGATAGCTTGATAATAAAATATATCATGATTGTCTTGTTGTTTTTTAGTTCTCATGTATTCGTATTTGTTGTGATGAATATAAGAAGTTTTCACAGGATAGAGTATATTTACCTTTCCGCCTAAGTCTGCATAAAAACCGGACTTTGGTTTACTACCTATGGCAATTTCCCTGTCTTGCTCTGAAAATATCGAAACCACTCTGCCTTCTTTTGTTTCTTGTATAAATTTTGGTAAAGGTTTATACATATTATCTTTGTATGGATAGGCGTTTGAAACCAAAACTTTTTGTAAAAGCTCATCTTTGTATCTCTTTGAAAACTTTTTGTGTATGGCACCCCTTATGCTGGTAGAAATTATATAGTCTAAGCTTTCTATGGTGTTTTTATCTTCCCTTTTGGATAGCATCACAACAGGGTCTAACAACTCCAAATCAAACTCTAGCATACAGTTTTCACCTGTTAGAGCTATGTCTTGTTTTTGGCTTTCTAACGGTTCTTTATATTCGCTTTCTTTTGTTAAAAGCTCAATACACTCATCTATTGTTTTATCTATATTTAGATATGTTTCTACTTTGCCATAACCATTGTGTCTTGCCAAACCCATATATCTTACGTTTAGGGCACTAAGATAAAGAAGAGCTATTTGTTTTTCCGATAACTCACCTGTTATATCCCCTTCAAAGGTAAGCCCCTTGTCTATAACTCTAAAAACCCTTAGAGAGGAGTCCTTTGCGGTTTTTGTAATATTGTCAATAGCGGTGTGAAATCTTATAGAAGAAAAGAAGTTTTTAATTTTCACAGGAGAAACCAAAGGTGCAACATCTTTTTTATGCTCTTTTATAAAACTTAGCTCTGACTTTATGTTTTCGTAGTTTGGTATGTATAGGTTTGAAATGTGAAATTTCGCTATGGTCTTTCCTTTTATGCCAAACACATCGTCCACAATATCACTTTTTAAACCAAGATAACCAAGCACCTGGATTGCGCTATCCCTTAAAAGTCCCTTTATTCTCTTAGAAGGTATATAAGGTATGCCAAACTCATCAAATACACAATCTTGGTCTATAAGACCCTCACCTTCACCAGCACTTATAAAAACATTAGAAAGCGTTTTTACCACTAGCTTCATATAACCTTCTTATCAAAAGCCAGCTTTGGCTTTTGGTTGGGCTATTTTTATCCCGCCACAAGCGTCCCCGGGACCCAACAGGCGGTATTGGGACATATCTAACATCTATCAAGGCACAAACTCCATTAGCTCTATAGCATCAAAATAGGGAGTTTTACTATTTTTCCAAATATGTTCTTTATAATCTTCGTACTCTTCTAATTCTAATTTGTATTTTTCTTTGACTTCGTAGAGAAACATCTTTACCTTCTCTTTTTTGTCAAAAAGAAGCTCTCTTAACTCATACACTTTGTTTTTTGGCCATTTTTCTTTGAAATGGTATATAACTTTGAAAAGTTCGTTTAACGTCTTTACATCGTAAGGGCTAAATCTTACATTTCCTTCAATAGCTTTGTAGTGGATTTTTGAGAAGTTTTTCCAGTCTCCGGTGAATCCACTTTTTGCTATGGCAAAGCTAATATAAGAGCCTTCCTTTTCCCTAGAAGCTTTCTTAGCCTCTGAAGTTAGCTCCTCTGCCACAGTGTAAGATTTAAAAAATGGATATTTGGCTTTTACTATGAATATACCACCACAAGCGTTAAGAGGCTTACCATCGGACACTTTACCTTTTGAGAAGGTGTCTATAAAGTACTTTGCCAGCTCAATCCCAAGTTTCGCATCACAAACAAACGTGATATCATCCCCTCCTAATATAATCGGTCTAAGAGGCATTAGGTATTTACCATCCTCTTCTCTTAGGGATATTTGGTCTTTTTTATGAAGGTCTATAACCCTATTTAGCATAGCCTTAAAAGATTCTTTGGTTACGTTTTCAACGCTTTCTGATAGTTTTTTTAACTCATCAATGCTCTTACAGGCTCTAAAACGTTCCCCCATCTTGTTTCCATCTATATGCACCAACGCAATGTAAGGATTCTCGGTTTCGTCATCGTTTTCTTCCAAAGTGCATTTGGATAACTCTGATGGGAATGTGTAATCTTTATACTCTTTTAAATAGCTATCAAAATCATCTTTTCCTATTTCAAAAGCTTCTAGCTTTGCTTCTACCACTCTAGATATAAAGTTTTTATCGTCAGGGTTGTATACTTCTGCGCTTTCGTAAGATTCGGGACAATCTTTTGTTATGCCCCATTTGTTTATATTTACTATAGGAAGATACTTCGATTTGTTCTCTTTTAGATTGTAGTGAAGTCTTCTTAAAGAGTCTTGCGTGTTTTCTTCGTCAAAATCTTCTATCATTCCAAAAGCCAATGAAACACCCGGAAAGTATTCCATCACAACCTTTGAGTATTTTTTTATAAACTCCTTTGCTTTTTCTGGATGCTTAAACAACAAAAGGGCATTACCACCACCTTTGTATCCTATCTTAAAATCTTCGCCCTCTTTAATGCCTATCAACGCCTCTTTCATAGGTTCATCGTATAGCCTCTTTACTATATAAGAAGCTCCTATATTGTGTTTTAACCTGTTACTTCCAAAAATATACCTTTGAATAGATGGCACATCTATTATTACCGCAACCCTTTTATCATCCATACCTTATATAGTTTTCTAGGCTTTTAACCTAGAAAGTCGAGTATTTCTATCCCGCCATAACAAGCTGACCCATCTCTCGACCGGCGGTATTTGAGTCAGCCAACACATATCTAAACATCTCATTTTTCAACCTTTTTCATATCAAAAAACATTGGTTCTTTATCTTCTTTGACATAAGAAGTTACAATATCGTTAGAAAATGTAATAGAAGATGCTATTATGCTATACAAAGCAGTCCCGCTTGTGCAATCTATTGCTATGCTTTTTAGAGAGTATTTTTCCTTTAAGTCTTCTATGATTTTTTTCATATGCTTTTGAAGTTCTATAAGGTTTTTATAGTTTACAGCTTCTGTAGGTTCTATATCAATATCTGGAAACACTTTCTTAACAATACTAACAAAATCAGAAACAAAAGGTTTTGATTCATTGGAAGGGATAACAACTATTTTATTAAAGCTATGTGATTTTTCTTTTAAACCTTTTATTAAACACAGTGGCATAATCCAGTTTGCTTTATCATAATTTTCACGGATTGTATTAAAATCTACTTCTTTTTGTGTTTTTATGGATTTAACCATATCTTCGGAGTTAGTGTTTGGTTTACTAAGAGCCAATATCGCAACCTTCACATGGGAAGGTTCAACCTCCACTACCTCATAATCTATATGTTCTAAATATTTTTTCAAATCTCTATACATAAAATATAAAATCACAAAAATAATAAATATTATCGCAAGATAAACTGCTATCCTAATAGCTATATTAGAGATAAAATGGTTGGCTAATTCTATGATAATATCTGGTATAAGCCCGCCCAAAGCAAAAATGGATATTAGAGCAGCAATAGCCCTCCGGCTTTCCAAAGCCCCCAAATAATTTTTTATAGTTGCCAAATCAGAAGATTTCATAACCTTTCTCCCCAAATATTATCATATCATATAAATACGCAAAAAAGTAAATTTTCTGACTATCTTTTTTTTTGATGCTACCTTGATGCTAAGAAGCTACAAAAATGTAAACGCTCCATAAGGCAGATTACCAACCTATAGCACAGTCTAACAACTCTAATCCTCTGCAACAAGTTTCAATCCCATAAGGCAGATTACCAACTTTTTGAAACACGAATTAAAGAAGACGTTAGAAGAGTTTCAATCCCATAAGGCAGATTACCAACCTACAATAGTATATGCATTCTATCATAAAGATGATGCGTTTCAATCCCATAAGGCAGATTACCAACTGGATTTATTTGTTCCCAAAGCTTTGCTGTGTTTATGTTTCAATCCCATAAGGCAGATTACCAACGTATACTATATCGTACTTTGTATCTGGCTCTATAGGTTTCAATCCCATAAGGCAGATTACCAACTACTGTTTCAGGCACAAATCCGTAATCTCCTGTGCCTGTTTCAATCCCATAAGGCAGATTACCAACAAAAGAAAACTTAGCACATATTCTTCGTGAATACGAGTTTCAATCCCATAAGGCAGATTACCAACAATTTAGCACAAATTATTAAAGAATATGAAGAGCATGTTTCAATCCCATAAGGCAGATTACCAACTAAGTAAAATACAACATTTTTACCTGACATGTAAGTAGTTTCAATCCCATAAGGCAGATTACCAACTTTGTCTGGCACGCCTATTTCTAAGGCTCCAATAGAGTTTCAATCCCATAAGGCAGATTACCAACTCGGCTTCGTCTTTATCTATAACCGTAGCCAAGAAGGTTTCAATCCCATAAGGCAGATTACCAACTATGTATGTCGTATAGAAAGTTCCCCAATTATTGCTTGTTTCAATCTCATAAGGCAGATTACCAACAAGAAAGTGTTTCCTACTTTTCTAACTTTATATCTGTTTCAATCCCATAAGGCAGATTACCAACTTGTCGGTTGTAGTAATTATCGTGACAGTATTGATGAGGTTTCAATCCCATAAGGCAGATTACCAACAAGTCCTCTGGTGAAATCTTATCTATCAATATAGGTTTCAATCCCATAAGGCAGATTACCAACCACAAGAGTCGTATCAGTTCCACCTTGGGCTGTCCACGTTTCAATCCCATAAGGCAGATTACCAACCTAGCCCCTGCAAACAAAGTCACATTATCAGGATTGGTTTCAATCCCATAAGGCAGATTACCAACATTTTAAAGCCGAGACCTAGTGCCTCCCCAGCCGGGTTTCAATCCCATAAGGCAGATTACCAACCTGACCAGATACCGTACATCCGCCTGCGCGGATACCGTTTCAATCCCATAAGGCAGATTACCAACCACGTTTAAAGAAGCTTTTTTGCATACGTTTGCAGGTTTCAATCCCATAAGGCAGATTACCAACGAAGAAAAGGATGAAAACCCAGAAATTATTGATTAGTTTCAATCCCATAAGGCAGATTACCAACCTACAAAGCTTTTATTCAGTACCAAGCCTTAAGGACTTCGTTGACATGTTGGAACCTGTAGCAGGGTTTCAATCCCATAAGGCAGATTACCAACCGATAAAAAATAATAAGTATGAAAATTTAAAATACAATATTAGTTTCAATCCCATAAGGCAGATTACCAACCAACCATCGTACAAGGTATGGGTGGTGCTACATTGTTTCAATCCCATAAGGCAGATTACCAACAAGATTGGGATGTTATTATTGACATCCCGTTTCCTGTTTCAATCCCATAAGGCAGATTACCAACATAACCGTATTCTGCAGAGCTAATGTAATGTTATTAGTTTCAATCCCATAAGGCAGATTACCAACAAAGCCCTACAGTTTATTCAAAGGAATAAAGAGCTGTTTCAATCCCATAAGGCAGATTACCAACCATGTTTCCTTTATTTTTCTAACAACAACAGGAGAGTTTCAATCCCATAAGGCAGATTACCAACAAGAATGAGTTTTTGCCTTAGCAATCAATTTTCCATGTTTCAATCCCATAAGGCAGATTACCAACAAATCATAAAAGATAGGATAGATAACCTTGGTAAAGGTTTCAATCCCATAAGGCAGATTACCAACTTTATCAAGCTGAAGCAGATGCTAACGGAGAAATAGGTTTCAATCCCATAAGGCAGATTACCAACTATTCTTTTTATGTCAAACTTTAAACCTAAATCGTGTTTCAATCCCATAAGGCAGATTACCAACTAAAGAATGGAAGATTTTTTGAATTAAACGAAGGCGTTTCAATCCCATAAGGCAGATTACCAACTTTTAAAGTAGAATATATATTTCTTAAATTACTTCTGTTTCAATCCCATAAGGCAGATTACCAACTCTATATCTTGTTCGTGTTCTTTAGGATCTATACGTTTCAATCCCATAAGGCAGATTACCAACATTTTAAAGCCGAGACCTAGTGCCTCCCCAGCCGGGTTTCAATCCCATAAGGCAGATTACCAACGATAGATACCTTATCCAAGTTAGGGGGTGAAGTATGAGTTTCAATCCCATAAGGCAGATTACCAACTCTACCTTCATAAGCGATACCTCCTTGAAAAAGTTTGTTTCAATCCCATAAGGCAGATTACCAACCAGAGGATTTTGGTTTAGAAGGCGTTGAGGAGAGGTTTCAATCCCATAAGGCAGATTACCAACAATATCTTTTAAATCTTGATAAGAAAAGCGATAGGTTTCAATCCCATAAGGCAGATTACCAACGTTCTCCTTACAATTGTACTAATGTAGGTAGTTTGTTTCAATCCCATAAGGCAGATTACCAACAGGTTGAAGCAGGAACTATATCTAAAAGTGATATAGTTTCAATCCCATAAGGCAGATTACCAACCCCCTGAGCTTTTACGGCCTGAACAAGGCCGAAGGAGTTTCAATCCCATAAGGCAGATTACCAACTTGTAGCACGGGCTTGGATACACGTAAAACCAAACCGCGTTTCAATCCCATAAGGCAGATTACCAACTTTAAAGAAAAGGTTAGAACGTGCATCTAAAATGGGTTTCAATCCCATAAGGCAGATTACCAACCCGTCAACCCGATTTCAATAATCAAATTATAAGCTTTCATGGATACTTACACA
>NZ_BAAHXP010000016.1:0-37801 GCF_054656715.1 Hydrogenobaculum acidophilum | reverse complement strand
AAACCCCCAAATAAATTTTAAAAAGCCCTAGACCGGACTTGAACCGGCGACCTCACCCTTACCAAGGGTGTGCTCTACCGACTGAGCTACCAGGGCTAAAACAATCAAAAGCGGATGACGGGGCTCGAACCCGCAGCCTGCTGCTTGGAAGGCAGCTGCTCTACCATTGAGCTACATCCGCTAAGTGGTGGAGAGAGCAGGATTCGAACCTGCGAAGGGCGAAGCCCGAGGGATTTACAGTCCCTTGCCGTTGGCCGCTTGGCTATCTCTCCTACCGTATTAAATACCATATTATAACATTTTCTAAAAAATATTGCAAGTTTTTTTAGCTTTTAAAAACGTAGTCTTATATTATAGCACTTATTATGCTAAAATGTAAAGGAAAAGAGGTGGCAAGATGAGGATAAAACCTATTATAAACAGCTTTGATTTGCAAAAAAGAGTTTTAGAATTATCTAAAACCATCGAGAAAGAGCACGAAGAGGTCGTTGTAATAGGGCTTTTAAACGGGGCTTTTATGTTTGTTGGAGACTTGGTGCGGTATATGAATAAAACCGTTTATATAGATTTTATGAAAGTAAGCTCTTATACCGCAGATAAGTCTTCTCATTTTAACATAATATGCGATATAAATATGGACATAAAAGACAAGGATGTGATACTTATAGATGATATACTAGATACTGGAAAGACTTTATCGAAAGTAAGAGAGATAATCTTATCTAAAAATCCTAAAAGCTTAAAACTTTGCACGCTTCTTGATAAACCCTCTAGAAGAGAGGTGGATATAAAAGCAGATTACGTTGGTTTTGAAATAGAGGACAAGTTTGTGATAGGATACGGGCTTGATTACAATGGGTTTGGTAGAAACCTCAACTTCATAGCTGAAATAGAATTATGATTGAAGCAATCTTTAAAAATCTATGTCCAAACTGCGGTGGTGATATAACATCCCATAGGCTTTCAAAGGGTCTTCCTTGTGAAAAATGCTTAAAGGAAGAAAAAGAAGATGTGTGCAATGTTTTAGATGAGGGGTTTTTAAAAGAACACTGCGATATAGATAAAGAGCTAAAGCACTGGGAAGAATATTTTTACAAGCATACAAACCTAAAACCATGGGCTTTACAAAAGACATGGGCAAAAAGGGTATTCTTGAAAGAATCTTTTTCCTTGATAGCCCCTACTGGTATTGGTAAATCTTCTTTTGGAATATCTGTGGCAGCCTTTTTATCAAAAGAAAATAAAAAATCTTACATACTTGTACCTACAAAGCTTTTACTAAAACAAACTTTTGATAGGCTTATATCTTTTGGAGTTAAAGAAGAAAATATACTTGTGTTTGGACTTGACACCAAAAAAGATAAAAATCTTTTAAAAGAAAAAAACTACAAAATACTTCTTACCACAAACATGTTTTTATACAAAAACGAAGAGCTTATACCAAAAGATTTTGATTTTATATTTGTAGATGATATAGATTCTTTCTTAAAAACCGCAAAAAATGTAGATAAACTACTATCTATTATGGGGTTTGAAAAAAGTATAATAGAAAAGGCCTTTGAGCTTTTAAGATTAAAAGCTTATTTTAGAAAAAATCAAGATAAGATAAACATGCTTTCCGAAGAGATAAAGAGCTATTTAAACAAAGAAAAGCCGAAAACCGTTTTGGTGCTTGCTTCTGCTACGTCAAGACCAAAATCAAACAGGGTGCTTGTCTTTAGAGAGCTTCTTGGCTTTGAACTATCAACTCCCACAATTTATTTAAGAAATATAGAAGATGTTTTTGACAACTTTTCAGATGAAAATCTCATAAACTACGTAAAGTTCTTTGGCAAAGGTGGGCTTATTTTTGTTTCTTCAGAAAAAGGAAAAGAAGGTATAAAGCATGTTTTAAAGCTTTTAGAAGAAAACGGTATAAAAACTCTATCTTACGAAGATTTAAACGAAGAGAGCTTAAGCGAGTATATATCTGGCAATATAGATGTATTAGTGGGAATAGCCTCTTATAGAAACCCTCTGGCAAGGGGTTTAGACCTACCTCATGTGGTAAGATACGCTATATTTTACGGCGTGCCAAAGATAGAGATAACCTTGAGTTTAGATACTAACATCACCCACATCCTCATGGGTCTTTTATCTATAAAAAACGCGCTTCTAAATACACCTCACTATCAAAAAGCTATGGTTCTCATTGAAAAACTTAAAAAATATCAGTATGTAAAAGAAGAAAATCCTATCATCAAAAACCTAAAAAAAGAAGCTCAAGAACTATTGAATGAAAAAGATATAATAGAAAAGATAAAAACATCGGAAGAGGTAATTTTAAAAAAAGATGACGACAAATACTACCTTTTGGTACCAGATATAACAGGATATATACAAGCAAGCGGCAGAACATCAAGGCTATACGCCGGTGGAGTAAGTAAGGGTCTTTCTTTGGTGCTTGTAGATGAAAAAGCAAGTTTTAAAGCTTTAGAGAAAAAACTCTCTTGGTTTTCCGACATCCAATTTAGACCTATAAAAGATATAGATATAAATAGTATATTAAAAGCCATAGACCAAGACAGGGAAATTTTAAGAGCTTTTATAAAAAAAGAAAAAACCATCCTTCAAAAAGACATACTAAAGCCCACCCTCATAATAGTAGAATCACCCACAAAGGCAAAAACCATATCCTCTTTCTTCGGAAAACCTGCCAGAAGGTTTTTAAACGATACAAGCTTTATGGAGTTTTCTACCGAACAAAATTACTCCATTATCACAGCTTCCATAGGACATATATTAGACCTTGTTAAAAACGAAGGTTTTGACGGCACTATTGTAAAAAACGATAAAGTAATACCCATATACGAAACGTTAGAAGGAAAAGACAAGCTCATAAAAAGTTTAAGACTTGGAAGCATAGAAGTAGAGAAAATTCTTATAGCCACTGACCCAGATACAGAAGGAGAGAAAATAGCTTGGGATTTAAAAGAAGTTTTATCGGCTTTTTGTAAAGATATAAAAAGAATGGAGTTTCACGAAGTCACCAAAAAAGCTATATCAAACGCTATAGAAAACCCAAGGGATATAAAAGAACCCCTTGTAAAAGCCCAAATTTTAAGAAGGGTCTCAGATAGATGGGTAGGTTTTGAATATTCAAAGCTAATACAAAAACATTTTGGCAAAAACTGGTTATCCGCTGGAAGAGTGCAAACTCCAGTGCTTGGTTGGATTATAGAAAGATACAATCTTCACAAGCAAAAAATCTACAAAGTTTTCTTAAAAGCTAAAAATATATCAGATTTATCTATAAGCTTTGACTTTGAAACAAAAGACCAAGCAACATCTTTTTATAAAAACGCCAATAAGCTTACCCTGAAAACTATAAATAAAGAAGAAAAGTATTTAGAACCGTTGCCACCTTACACCACAGATACACTTTTAAAAGACGCTTCTGATAAGCTAAGATTTTCATTACAAGAGACCATGAATTTAGCTCAAGAGCTTTTTGAAAATGGCTTTATCACATATCACAGGACAGACTCCATCCACGTATCAGATGTTGGTATAGCGATTGCGAAATCCTTTATAGAAGATAGATTTGGAAAAGAGTACTTTAAACCAAGGATTTGGTCAAAAGAAGGTACCCACGAATGTATAAGACCAACAAAAGCCATACCACCAGAAGACCTTGAAACCTTAGATACATACCAAAGTAGCTTTTCGTCTAACCTCACGAAGAAACACATAAGGCTTTACAAACTTATCTCTGATAGGTTTATGGCTTCTTTTATGAGACCTGTAAAGGTTTTAGAGAAAAAAATGGTTTTAAGTGTAGAAAATTTAGAAAAAGAGATGGAAATTGTTGAAGAAATTTTAGAAAACGGATGGGATTTAATAATACCTTTAAAAACCGTAAAACTACAGGAAGGTATCTACGACATTTTGGAAAAAAAGGTAAAAGCGCTTCCAAAAGCCCATCTTTACACTCAAGGAGAGCTTGTAAAAGATATGAAAGAAAGAGGCATAGGAAGACCTTCCACATATGCTATCATAGTTTCTAGGCTTTTAGAAAGAAAATATGTTGTCCAAACAAAATCAAAATACTTTCAAGGTCTAATACCCACAAAGTTAGGCATAGAGGTATACAACTTTTTAAAGAAAAATGAAAAAACCGCATACTTAGTATCTGAAGAGTTTACAAGAGAATTAGAAGCCTTGATGGACAAAGTAAGCGAATCCGACGATGGTGACGATGCTAGAATATTAGATTACAACGAAATACTTAAAAATCTTTATTATTATCTATCGGAATTAGGTAATGGTATAATAAACTAATGCATGACATAGAAAAGAATTTAAGGTTTTTAAAATTTCTAAGGAACGAAGGGCTTATAGATGATACCACAGTACAAGATTTGAAAGATAAAGATATAGACATAGTTAGCTATTTGATAGATACAAAAAAGATAACAGAAGAGGACCTTCTAAAAGCTTATTCAAAGATATTCAAACTTGTAGACAAAAATGGAGATGTAGTAAGTATAGACAAAATAGATAAAAATCTTGTTAATTTATTTTCCAAAGATTTTATAGTGAAAAACAAAATAGTACCCATTTCTATGTCAGAAAATAGTATAACCTTAGCAACATATATACCATATATAGATGAAAACCCTATAAAGTATATTACAAAAAAACAAAATGTAATCATTTGGTATACAACCCCATCAAAAATAAAAAATATAATAGACAACATATTCCACTCTTCTAGCGATATAAATTTGTCTAACGAAGAAATATATATAGAAGTTCAAGAAGAATACGATATAAATATAGAAAAATTAGCTCAAGAGTCAAATGAAAGTGCAATAGTAAAACTAGCAGATAGTATATTGTATAGGGCAGTTAAAAACGAAGCTTCTGATATACACATAGAACCTCAAGAAAAAGAAATAGTATTAAGGTTTAGAATAGATGGGTTATTGAAAAAAGTGGATTCTTTTCCAGTTACAATAAAAGACCCTCTTATTTCTAGATTTAAAATAATGTCAAACCTTGATATTTCAGAAAGAAGAAAACCACAAGATGGGATTATTAAAATAAGAATTGCAGGCAGAAAAGTGCAGTTAAGAGTATCCACTTTACCCACGGTCTTTGGTGAAAAAATAGTCATGAGGGTGCAATTCCCAGATGAGTTTTCAGCTTTAAAATTGGAGCTTCTTGGTTTTGAGGAAGATGAAGTGGCCAAACTAAGGGAAACCTACAGCAAACCCTATGGGATAATACTTGTGGTAGGACCCACAGGAAGTGGAAAAACCACCACGCTTTATTCCATACTTCAAGAATTAAACAAAGAAGAAGTTAATATAGTTACAGCCGAAGACCCCGTGGAGATAAATATACCAGGTCTTAACCAGGTACAAATAGATGAAAAAGTTGGCAGAACCTTTGAAGCAGTGTTGCGATCGTTTCTAAGACAAGACCCAGACATAATGTTAATAGGCGAGATAAGAGATGCCATCACCGCCGAGATTGCTGTAAAATCTTCTCTCACAGGACACTTGGTACTATCAACTTTACACGTCAACGACGCACCAAGCACAATAGCAAGGCTTATGGACATGGGCATAGAACCGTTTCTAATATCTTCTTCACTTCTTGCAATATCTGCTCAAAGGCTGGTAAGAAAATTATGTCCTTATTGCAAAATACCGTATGAACCCACAAGAGAAAAAAGAGAATACTACAAAATAACCGAAAAAGTGATATATAAAGCTAATCAAGAAGGATGTCCTAAATGCAACCATCTAGGGTATAAGGGGAGGACTGTAATAGCAGAGCTTCTTTTTGTAGATAACGAAATAAGAGAAGCTATAAGCCAAAGAAAAACTACAGAAGAGATAAGACAATTAGCTATTAAAAAGGGTATGAAAACGCTTTTTGAATCAGGTATAATGAAAGTAAACAAAGGTATAACCTCTTTAGAAGAGGTACTAAGGGTATCTATAGAAACTTAGAGGAGGTTTGACATATGCAACTTGATATAGGCACTTTAACAGAAATACTTATAAAAAATAGAGGTAGTGATATTCACATAGTAGCAGGATCCAAACCAGCCATAAGAGTAGATAGCAAGATAAGGTTTTTAGAAGAGTATGACATTTTAAGACCTGAGGATACACAAGCCTTAGCCTACGGTATTATGCTTGAAAAATACAAAAAGATTTTTGAAGAGAAAAATGCAGCGGACTTTTCCATTGGCATCCATAATTTGGGTAGATTTAGGGTAAATGTCTTTAGACAAAGAGACTCCATAAGCATGGTGTTAAGGTATCTAGCAAGCGATATAAAAGATATAACCAAACTGGGATTAGACGTAAAGGTTCTGGAGCTTACCAAAAGAAGTATGGGACTTGTACTGGTTACAGGACCTACTGGTAGCGGTAAATCCACAACTTTGGCATCCATGATACAATATATACTTGATAATGAGCCAGTTCACGTTATAACCGTAGAAGACCCAATAGAATATCTTTTTAAGCATAGTAAAGGTATTGTAAACCAGCGGGAGTTAGGTCAAGATGTACCAAGTTTTTCTGATGCTTTAAGAAGCGCTTTAAGAGAAGACCCAGACGTAATACTAGTGGGAGAAATGAGGGATAGAGAAACTATAGAGATGGCGCTCCGTGCAGCCGAAACAGGGCACTTGGTATTTGGTACACTTCACACAAACACAGCCATATCCACCATAAACAGGATTGTAGATGTGTTTAGTGCAGAAGAAAAAGACCAGATAAGAACGCAGTTATCCATATCCCTTCAAGGTATTATATCCCAAAGGCTTTTACCTAGAATAGGCGGGGGTAGGGTTTTAGCTTACGAACTTTTAATACCAAATGCAGGTATAAGAAACCTTATAAAAGAAAATAAGCTGCCCCAAGCGTATGCTCTTATGCAATCAGGTCAAGCTCAAACTGGAATGCAAACTATGAACCAGCATTTAAGAAAGCTCTACGGTATGGGGCTTATCACAAAAGAAGACGCTCTAAAGTATAGTCCAGACCCAAAAGAACTTGCAAGGTTGATGGGGATATCGTACGAAGAGCAATAAACATCAAGTTCTTCTTTCTATACTTTCTTCCAAAGACAAGTCATCCACATACTCTATTAATGTGCCAAATTGAATAGCAGTAGCTATGCGGGTAATTTTTATGTTGTAATGTTTTAGTATCTTTATAAGATAATTGGCGGTGGCCTCACCTTCTGGGTTTGGATTTGTAGCTATTATAACTTCTTTTGGATTGTGTTTTTTTATTCTTTCTTTCAAAAGCTCTATACTCAAATCCTCTGGCGCTATACCCTCTAATGGGCTTATACGACCACCCAAAATATGATATACACCTTTAAATCGCTCTAATTTTTCTATCTTATAGGCATCCTGAGATTCTTCTACGACGGCTATATATTTTTTGCTTCTTTTTGGATTTGAACATATAGCACAAACCTCTTGGTCTGTAAGTATGTTGCATTCTTTGCATTGTCTTATAGAAAAAAGACCTTCTAAGCTTTTTACTATGCTCTCTTTTTTTATTTCATCTAACTTTAAAAAGCCATATACAAACCTTGAAGCATTCTTTTCTCCATAACCCGGTATATATTTTATATTTTCAAAAGCTTTTAGAAGGTTTTTTGGTATAAAATCCTCAAAGGCCAAAAGGAAGACTCCCTAAAAATCTATCTTTCATGGCTTTGGTAAGATTTTCTTTAACCATATCCTGATATTCCTCTATGAGACTTTTTAAATCATCTTTAAATTCTGCTATAGGTTTTGAAGATACGTCTTCTGATATGTTAAAATCTTTTATATTACCAAGTCCATCAAACTTTATAGTAATACCTGCTCTTTCTAACATATGCTCTTTAGAAGCAAGTTCGGTTTTCAGCTTTTCATACTCTAACTCCAAGCTCTTAAGCTGCTTCATCATGCTTATTATATCCATAGCTTAAGATTATATCACAAAAATTTATAAAATTTGCACAATGCTTTATTATAATAGTCTTTAAGGAGGTTTTTATGGAAGAATTTAGTTTTTGGGCTTTTGTGATAGCACCTATATTTATACCTATAGTGTTTGGCTTTATATACGTATTTACAAAGATGGAATGATATACATAAAGATTTTAATAGGCATACTAACAATAATGTTTTTACTGGGAGGATTTTTTATATTTAGCCTGTATAAAGAAGAAAAATAACACACTATCTAATGTTGTTTTGTAATATAATATAACACTATGCAAACGCTTTATAAAATAAAAAGGTTTATAGCCACGTCTATAACCCATAAGCTTGTATTTAGACTACTTGTACTTATGATATCAACCGTGGTTATAATGGAGGGTATATTCGCTATATCCTTCAGAGAACAGGGCATAAGATACGCCTTGTCAAAAGCCAACACCGTAGCTAGTATCGTAAGAGACGGTTTAACATCTTTGATGGTTATGGGTGTTATCAAAGATAGAGAATCTTATATCAAAAGGTTAGAGCGAGCAAAGGGCGTAACAAACATACACATAGTAAGGGGAGAAGCGGTGGACAAACAGTTTGGTCCAGGACTTCCAACGGAGCAACCAATTGATAACTTAGAAAAACTTGTACTTTTAACAGGAAAGCCCATTTACAAAATATACGAAAGTCCATCAAAAGTACTTGTTAGAGATATAATTCCTTACAAAGCCTCAAACAAAGGCATCGTGAATTGCCTTCAATGCCATGAAGTTCAAAATGGTCAGGTACTGGGTGCAATAGACATAACCCTTGATGTCACAGAAATAAGATATAAAGCGTTTTTAGTGATGCTAACAACACTGTTGATATTCGTTGGACTTTTCGGTGCATTGTCTTATTCTATTTTTAGATTCTCAAAACCATACATAGACATGTTTAATAAGCTTATAAAAAGCTTTGGGCTATTACAAGAAGGACGATTTGAAGAAGCTAAGATAAATGATGGTGGTATATTAGAAAGCAATGAGATGATAGATGAAGCTGGTAAGGTAGTAATATTTTTTAACAAAATGGTTGAGATATTGCACAACGCTTTAAACAGCATACATCAAAAAGCTTTTATACTTATAGGCTACGACGTTATGAATTCCGGCAACACCATAAAAGACACCGATAAAATAGTGACAGAGCTAGCAAATATATACAAATTCAAAAAGACTATAGAAAAAGATAGTTCTAAAGAAGATATATATGAAAGGCTACGCTTAATCCTAGAAAACTATATGGCGTTAGATAAATTTAGCCTATACGAAGTAAACTACGATAAAATGAAGCTAATATTCGTAAACGGTACAGAAAATCTGTGGTGTAAAGAAGATATCCTAAAAGATAACAGCTGTTGCAGAGCCTATAGAACTGGCGCAGATGTCGATAGCGACGAGTTTCCAAACGTATGCAAATGTTTTATAAAAGAGTACGCTGAATTTCAAAAGCAAGAAGACGATTTAGAATACTACTGTATCCCCATATATTTAAATGGACACGTACACAACGTACTACAGATTGTATACGAAAACTACATGAAAGATTTTGTGCATATGATAATACCTTATATAAAAGGATATATAGATGAAGCTATACCCGTGATGGAATCCAAGCTTTTAATGGAAAAACTAAAAGAGCAGTCTATAAAAGACCAACTGACGGGCTTTTACAATAGAAGATACATAGAAGAAGCCATAGAGCCTATCCTAAACAACGCCAAGAGAAAAAATGAAACTATTGGTATCTTAATATTGGATATAGACCACTTCAAAGAGGTAAACGATACATATGGTCATGATGCCGGGGACATGGTGTTAAAATCTGTGGCCCAAGCTATAAAAGAATCTATCAGAAGCTCCGATATACCTATTAGGTTTGGTGGAGAGGAGTTTTTAGTGCTTTTAACAAATGTAAAACCGGGCGAAAGCGAACACATTGCAGAAAAAATAAGAAAAAATGTAGAGAATAGAGCGATAAGTCTGCCAAACAAGACTACCATAAAAAAGACAATAAGCATAGGAGTATCAGAGATACCCACAGATACGGACAGATTCTGGCAAGCGGTAAAATTTGCCGATGTAGCTCTTTACAAAGCAAAAGAATCTGGCAGAAACAAAGTAGTAAGATATCAAAAAGATATGTGGCAAGAAGAAGAATATTGATATAAAATATATCTAACTTTATGGCGATAAATCCTAAAAAAGTAGAATTTGAAATATCAAGAATTGTAAAAGGAAAAGAGAAAGCTATAAGATATGTTCTGGCTGCATTTTTCGCCGGTGGGCATATTCTCATAGAAGATGTACCAGGGGTTGGGAAGACTACTTTAGCTATTTCTATGGCAAAGGCCATGTCTTTAGTTTTTAATAGAATACAGTTTACTTCTGATTTAATGCCCTCAGATATCGTAGGTTTATATATATACGACGAAAAGAAAAAAGATTTTGTGTTTAGACCAGGTCCCATATTTAGCAATATAATATTAGCAGATGAAATAAATAGAGCACCGCCAAAAACCCAAAGCGCATTGTTAGAAGCCATGGCAGAGAAAACGGTAAGCATAGATGGTAAAACTCATAAACTAGATGATATATTTTGCGTAATAGCCACTCAAAACCCTATGGATAGCTATGGTACTTTTGCATTACCAGAATCAGAGTTGGATAGATTTATGATAAAAATATCTATGGGATATCCACCTTACGAAGTAGAAAAGTCTATGATTTTAAATGGAGATCCTGCCGATAGAATACCAGACATCCAATCTGTCCTTACCAAACAAGACGTTTTAGATATCATGAAACATGTAAGACACATGCATGTCTCAGAGGAAGTAGCAGATATTTTGATGTTTATAGTACAAAAAACTAGAAAACACAAAGATGTGTACGTAGGCGTATCACCAAGAGGGACCCTTCAGATGATAAATTTGGCAAAGTCTTACGCTTTTATGATGGATAGGGATTTTGTTACGCCTTTTGACATAGTAGAACTAGCACCCATGGTATTTGCCCATAGGATGTTGACAGATGACCCTTCCCAAAGAAAAAACTATATTATAATAGAAGAGATACTAAAAGAGGTAAAATTATGAAAACCTTTTATGGAATATTGTTTTTTGTGGTGGTAGCGATACTTGCCTATATAACATGGTTAAACAAAAATAGCCTATTTTCACTAAAGCTAAGCCCTGTGATAGATGGATATTATTATCACACTATTTATTATCCTATTGGAGTTTGGCTTACGGGTGCACTTGTAATAGGTTTTATTATAGGATATATTTTAGGGCTTTTAAAAAAATAGAATGGCGAATATAGTAGCAGCTATAGATATAGGTTCATACAGCATAAGGCTTGGCATAGCAAAAACAAATCCCTTTGAAGTGCTTTTTGAAAAAGGCAATATAGTAGAAATAGGTACAGGCGTAAAAGAGACTTCTATTATAAAAGAAGAAAAGATAAAAGAAGCGATAGATACCCTCAAAGATTTTAAAAATATCATAAACAGCTATCAAGCTTCAAATATTGTTGCAGTAGGCACAGAAGCCCTAAGAAAAGCTAAAAACAAAGATGAGTTTATAAAAAGAGTAAAAGAAGAAGTAGGTATAGACGTAAAAATAATATCTGGTGAAGAAGAGGGAGAGCTTTCTTTTAAAGCCAGCGCATTTTCTTTGGGATTAAAAAAAGATATAGTTGTAATAGACCAAGGTGGGGGTTCCACAGAGTTTGTTTATGGGAAGAGCTCTGAGATTGTGTCGGCAAACTCGCTTCCCTTTGGTATAGTAAATCTAACAGAAGAGTTTTTTAAGCACGACCCGCCTACTGAGCAAGAGATAAAAGCACTTTTTGATTTTCTTGAAAAAAGCATAAAACAGATAGTAAGACCAGTGGACAGCATAGTGGGAATAGGCGGGACCATCACCACCATAGCAGCTTTACACTACCATGTTTATCCATACAGCGGCAACATAATACACGGTAAAATCCTTTCTTTTGAAGCTTTGAAAGACTGGTTTTGGAGATTGGTAAAAATACCCACAGAAGAAAGAAAAAAATACAAAGAGATAGAGGACAAAAGAGCAAAGGCAATAGTCTCTGGCATAGCTATTTTTTATAAAACATTAGAGCTTTTTGAAAAAGACTACCTTATAATAAGCGACTTTGGACTAAAACACGCTATACTTTTAAAAGCGGCAGGACTTATATAAATCAATCTTCGCTAAAACGCTCTTCTTTCCAAGGGTCTCCTACGTCGTGATAACCCCTTAGCTCCCAAAAGCCTCTTTTGTTTTCGCTCATAAACTCAAGAGCTTCTAAGTATTTGGCGCTTTTCCAAGCATACAAAGAAGGTATCACAAGCCTTATGGGAAAACCATGCCTTTTTGGTATAATCTCACCGTTCATCTTATAAGCCAATATAGAGTTTTCGTCGTAAAGATAATCTATAGGAAAGTTGGTGGTATACCCTTCAAGACAGTGAGCCATCACAAACTTGGCTTCCTTTGTGGGTTTTACAAGCTCTAATATCTTTTTGGTCTTTACGCCTTCCCACACAATATCCTTTACGCTCCAAGTGGTAACACAATGAAAATCAGCCACCACTTTATCCTTTGCCATGGATACAAACTCATCGTAGGTAAGTTCTATAGGATTTTCTAAAAAGCCAAAAAACTTTAGCCTATATTTAGACAAATCTACATCTTTTATATCTCTTACTATGTCATAAACTACCGGTTTTGAAATCCACTTTTGCCCCTTTGGTAACCTATCTTTTTCCATAAAACAAATTTACACTTTACGCATACATATACCATGATTGTGTTATTAGATTTTTAGCAGTGTTTTAAGTTAGTTTGCTTATCTCTTCGTTAAGATGTTTGTATATCTCTTCTATGTTTATGCCTAAATTTTCAATATCTGATTTTAACACTGTCGGGTCAAAATAGTGGTTTTTGGCATTTAAAAAAGAAAACCTTTTGTCTTGGTTTCTAAACATGGCTATCAAAGGCGTTGTAGAATAGTTTCCCTTTTTATCTTGCCATATCACATATCCAACAAAAACATAAGGGCTGTCGTTTTTAATAAAACCGCTAAAACCAAGTATATCGCTTATGGTATTTGGATAGTATCCAAGAATATATTCCTTTAGGTCTTTTAAAAATAGCGGAAAGTCCTGCAAATTATCGTTTGGCTCTTTCTCTTCTAAGCTTTTTTCTTCTGGCTCTTCGTTAAAATCTTCATCTTGGTTAAATCTTATAACCTTCCCCATATTAAAACTCCAGCACGCTTGCTCCCCACGTAAGCCCACCGCCCATAGCAGTCAAGAGGACCTTGTCTTTTCTTTTTAACATACCCCTCTCAAAAGCCTCATACATCGCTATTGGTATAGAAGCAGCACTGGTGTTTGCATACTCTTCTATGTTTACATATACCTTTTGGATAGGAATATTTAACTTTTGGGCCAAGGCATTTATGATACGTACGTTTGCTTGATGAGGTATTACAAGAGATATATCGTCAATGCTGACGTTTGCTTTCTCAAGAGCCATCCTACAAGCAACTTCCATATTTCTTACAGCGTATTTAAACACTTCTTTTCCGTTCATCTTTATATAACCACACTTTTCAGCGTAAAGCAAGTCTTTGTACTTGCCGTCAGAAAACATGATGCTTGATAGTATATCTCCTTCTCCTTTTGTAATGACAACAGCTCCAGCCCCATCTCCAAACAATACACATGTGCTCCTATCAGTCCAATCCACTATAGAAGAAAGCTTTTCTGCTCCTATAAGAAGTATTGAATTTACATTTGAGCTTTCTATATAAGATTTTGCTATATCAAGTCCATACAAAAATCCGCTACAAGCAGCTGAAATATCAAAAGCAAACCTTGATTTTATATGTTGCTGAATCACACAAGCCACAGAAGGAAAAAGCATCTCAGGGCTTAAAGTGGCCACTATAATAAGGTCTACCTCTTCTAAACCGGCTTTTTCGAGAGCCATCTTTCCAGCTTTTATAGCCATATCGTATATAGATTCATCCTTCGCTACATGTCTTTTTTTTATACCAGTTCTCGTGGTAATCCATTCGTCGGAAGTGTCTATATTTTTTTCTAAATCGTGATTGGTAATAATATTAGAAGGCACGTAAACGCCTATAGACTTTATAGATACGCCCATTATCACTCCTTTAAAATAGGTTCTATATATTTTACAAAGTTTTCTTTCATCCTTTCGTTAAAGTGATGAGATAAAAATGCCCTAGCTATTTTAATGGCGTTTTTTATAGCTTTTGCGTTGGCTCTACCGTGTGTTATTATAACAGGTTTTTTTGCTCCTAAAAGCGGTGTACCACCGTATTCTTCAAAGTCTACTTTTTTCTTAAAAGCGTTTATAGCTGGTTTCATCAAAAAAGCACCGAGCTTACTTATGCTTCTTTTCATCACCTCTTCTTTTATCATATCTATAAGAGCCATACCAAGACTTTCTGAAGCTTTTAACACTATATTTCCTACAAAACCATCGCATACTATAACATCAAAAGTTCCGTTGTATATGTCTCTACCTTCAGCATTACCTTTAAAGTTTAACTTTGTTTCTTTTAAAAGAGGAAACGTCTCTTTCACAAGTTCGTTACCTTTTCCCTCCTCTTCTCCTATACTCAAAATACCTATGGTAGGGTTTTTAACACCTAATATCTCCTCTGCATAGGTATGTCCTATGATGGCAAAATCGAGAAGATGCCTTGGCCTACTGTCTACGTTTGCTCCTACATCCACCAATACCGTTTTCTTGCCAAGCTTGTTTGGAAGAGCCACCGCTATAGCAGGTCTTTCTAAAAACTCAGAAGCTCCTACCACAAACTTACCTACCGCCAGTACAGCGCCGGTGTTGCCAGCAGATACAAGGGCATCCGCTTTGTTGTCTTTCAAAAGTTTTCCAGCTATATACAAAGATGAGTTCTTTCTTTTTAACACAGAAGAGGGGGATGAGTTCATCTCAATAGAATCTTCAGAATTTACAATCTTTATATCTTCTCTTAATTTATACTTTTTTAATATTTGTCTTATAGTCTCTTCTTTACCTACAAAAAAAACTTCGCAGTCTAACTCCTCTAAAGCTAAGATACCACCTTTTACTATCTCATCAGGGGCATAGTCTCCCCCCATACAATCAAGCGCTATACGGAAGCTTTCCATTTACAGCTTATACTTCTAATACCTGCTTATCTTTGTAATAACCACAATAAGGACAAGCCCTATGTGGCACTGCAAATTCTCCGCAGTTAGGACATTTAACCACGTTGAAAGATTTTAATTTTGCAAAGAAAGCTTGTGCCCTTCTTTGGTTTCTTCTCCAACGAGAAGCCCTACGTTTTGGTACCGCCATTTTTTTCCTCCTTAGTTAGTAACTCTTTAAGTATAGCAAAACTTTTGCTTTCTTGCTCAACTTTTGATGGCAAACTACAAGATTCCTGACACAGAAGTTTTATAGGCATAGACCCCATCAGAGTATCTAAAACAATCTCAGAAGGGTCAAACTCTTCTTGATTTATGTAATAAGTATAAAAATCCTCCTCCGTAAGCATATGAGATTTAACATACGTTTCTAAGCTTTTGTCTAAAAGCTCAAAAACCTCATTTATGGCTACATCAAACTCAAATTCTTTAAGACAGACAGAGCATCTTGCTTTTATCTTGGCATCTAGTCTCATAGATAGCTCATACCTCATATAGCCTCTTGGCACAATGTTTATCTTCACATGCGATACAACGTCAAGTACATCTTCATCTAAAGTTTCTTTCCAAAAACTTCTATCTATATCTTCTTCAAAAGAATAGGTTTTTTGGCTTTTAAAGATATCTAAAAGATTTAAAAGCTCCATATCACTTACCCCATACCCTAGTAGAAAGATACCTATCTCCGCCATCTGGAAACACGGTCACTATAAGTCCCTCTTCTAGCTCTCTGGCAAGTTTTATAGCCCCTACCAAAGCTGCTCCAGAAGATTGGCCTACAAAAAGCCCTTCTTCTTTGGCAAGTCTTCTAGTGAGTTCGTAAGATTCTTCCGTATCCACAAAAATAGTCCTGTCTAAAAACGTTTCATCAAAGATGCCTGGTTTTATAGAAGATTCTATGTGTTTTAGTCCTTCTATGCCGTGAAATGGATATGCGGGTTGTATGCCTATCACCTCTATGTTTGGATTGTAAACCTTCAGCCTTCTTCCAGTACCCATTATAGTCCCGCCTGTACCTATGCCAGCTACAAAGTGAGTAATCTGGCCTTTGGTTTGATTGTATATCTCTATACCGGTAGAATAAAAATGAGCTTGCCAATTGGCTTGATTGTTGTACTGGTCAAGGTACACATACTTATCTGGATATTTTTTTACAAGGTCTCTAACGTATAAGATAGCTCCATCTGTACCTTCCAACGGGTCCGTGTAATGAGTAATGGCTCCGTAAGCCTCTAAAATTTTTTTCCTTTCTTCACTCACGTTTGATGGCATTGCAAGTTCTACTTTTATACCAAGAGAAGCTCCCACCATGGCAAGGGCTATACCGGTATTGCCAGAAGTGGCATCTATTACAGCCTTATCTTTACTTATAATACCTTTTTTTATAGCGTTTAAAAACATAGAAAGAGCAGCCCTATCTTTTACAGAACCACCTGGATTTGTAGATTCTAACTTTGCATATATTTTAACATTTGGATTTATATCAAAAGCCTCTAAAACTTTTTTTATTCTAACCAAAGGCGTATTTCCCACAAGCTCCAAAGAGCTTTCCCTTGGTTTTAAATAAGGTTCATCGTGTTCTCCTAATACCCAAAATATACCTTTTAAATTCATATAATTTTCAGGTTTTTAAGATAATCCTCTATACCGGATTCCAAATCATACTTAGGCTCATAGCCAAGCTTTTGTTTTATAGCGCTTATATCTGCCTCTGTGTAGTTTTGGTAAAACTCATAAGGACAGTCAAAATACTCCACTTCGTAGTTTGTACCCATAAGCCTATTTAGTATATTTACTATATCGTTGAAGCTTCTTGCTTTACCATAGCCTACGTTAAAGATGCCAGTAGCATCGTACCTTTCCAAAGCTTTTATGTTTGCCTGAAGGACATCTTCTATATATACAAAGTCCCTTTTTTGCTCTCCGTATTTAAAAAGCCTTGGATTCTTGCCAGATTTCATTTGCATAGCAAGTTGATAAATCATGCTGGCGGTTTTGCCTTTGTATTGTTCACCCATCCCATATACGTTGAAGTATCTAAAACCTACAGCTCTAAAAGACGGGTATTCTTCCATCTTGTTTTTCACAAGGTTATCAGCCATTAGCTTTGAAAAGCCGTATACGTTTTCTGGTATAAGTCCTTCATCTTCTTTCATAGGTGCTTTGGTGTTGCCGTATACTCCAGCAGATGATGCGTATATAAGTTTAGCATCCCATTTTACACAGGCATCTATTATGTATTTCATGCTGTTGGTGTTTACATCCATCATAAATTTTTGATCAAGAATTGTAGTATCCGTGATAGCAGCGTTGTGAAACACCGTTTCGAAAGATGTGTATTCTTTTTTAAGATATTCCCAAAGCTCCTTATCTTTTATATCTCCTTCCAACACATCCCCTTTAAAACCATAAAGAGTTTTAAAGTACCCTGAGGAAAAGTTGTCCACTATAAGGATATAAGCTTTTGGATAAAGCTCTTGAAGCCTTAAAGCTATCCTGGAGCCTATAAAACCAGCTCCACCTGTTATTAGAAATCTTCTCATAAGAATATTTTAACTTAAAACACGCCTTCGTAAGGATTGAAATATATTAAAAATCTAAGTATTTTAAAATGATATATATCATATAATGTGTTAGACATCGTTGGACAGGTTTCCCTTAGTTTTTTGGCTTTTAAAAGAAATTTAACATATCACTTTTAGGAGGTTAGGCTTATGCTAAAGACGTTTGTAATGCCGCATGTAGCACCCATCACAGAGACCTTTGACCTTGAGAGGTCAAAAATAGCCGTTCAAAACCTTTTAAGGTTTGGCGGATACGAGCTTTTATCTAGGTTTGTGGCGGTAGTGGATATGGGTAATAGCACCAGCTTACCCCAAAACCAAGATGCATATTACTTTGTCTTCGGAGATGTGATAAACGGCACTCCTCTTATAATAGCAGATGCACTCAAATTCTGGGCAAAAGAGCTTAGAATATCTTCTCATAAGAAAAGTTCTATTAAAAGCTCAAAAACTAGCCAAGAGATAAGCATTTTAAACGACATCCTAAAAGAGTTAAAAGACCAAAACCAAGAAACCACTATTCAAAACATCATAAGCTCTTTGGAAAAAAGAAGAAAATCAAGCTCTAAAACCCCAAACATAGGTACGGTTTTATCAAACGCTGGCAAGCAAGATATAGTCAACGTAGGAAGATGTGTCATAAGAAAGTTAGAGTCTGAGATAAGAAGCAAAAAAGATAGGAAAACTGGCCAAGTGGTGCTATACCGCTCTTGCGACCAACTTTCAAACACCTAAATGCACTTTGCCCCCTCGTTGGGGGTTTTAAAAAAGGAGGTAATTTTATGGATTTTAAAGTACTAAGCCTGCTTATAGAAGATACACCAAAGTTTGTAAAACTTGTAGAGGACATAGAAATCCTTGTAGAAAACACCAAAGACCCTCATCAAAAAAATGTGTTTTTGGAGATTTTAGACATACTAGAAGAGATAACCCCGAGGCTTCAAAGCGTGTTGAAAGATTTGGAAGAAATAGCGTAAAGGAGAATACTATGAAAGAAAAGACACTTTTGGAAAAAATATTTGTATCCCAAGACAACCAAGATGTAAGGGCCAAAATAAAGTCTTTGATAGGCTATGATATACCAAGCATAGTAGAGGTTTGGGCAAATTATGTAGGATACGATACTCTTTACGATAAAGATATCGCAGAACTTTTGTTAACATCAAACATACTAGACGATGAGTTTGTCAAGTTTTTGCAAAGCCTTAGAGCTATAAAACTTACATCCAACAGAATATCCAAAAAAGATTTTGTTAATTTATTCAAAGAACTCATATCAAACACAGGGTATATGAGTAGTGCCCTCCCTTACATAGAAGATATTTTAAACTACTTAGGATATGCTATATATCTTACGATGCTTAGCTCTCTTGATGTAAAAATATTTAGTTTCATGCTTTTAAAAGCCAAACACCAGCAGACTATCTACAAAAACCCTCAAAATCAATCTCAATCAATCAAACAAATAGAATACACAGCGCATGCAAGGATAAAAGGTATAAAGGTAAAAGAAACTATGTAATCACCACCGCAAGACATGTCTTGGAACAAAGATGCCTTTGGAAGATTTACTTAAGCAAAATATTTGGAGGGCTTTTGCCCTCTTTTTATATTTATTTTATATTGATGTTGTAAAATAGTACTATGAATATGAATACATGGAAATCAGTTGCTGTAAAACAGATGGTGTTTTCTCACTATTCTTGGGACGTGGTGATAGCATTATCAATCCTATTTTTAATAGGTATACTTACAATACTTGTCGTAGCTTTTAAAAGCAAATAGACTTATAATAAACTAATGGATATTTGGCATAGTATATTGCATTTTATACACATGTTGGAAGGTACACCTTACCAAGGGCATACACATTGCTACAACTGTATGTTTCAAACTGGACAAGTACCAAATGTATTTAAGATGTATGCTCAAAGACTTGTAGAAACCGTTATAATAGGCGGCTTTTTAATAGTTATTTTTTCTAAAATTGTAAAACACGAAGAAGATAGAATAGACAAAGAAAATTAACAAGATATACATCATACATATTTTCTTAAAATTAACTAAATTATAGTTAGTAGTTATTAACTAATTTTTAGGAGGTATGTTATGAAAGCACTCCAAGTGTTAGAAACCTACGATTTACCAGAAGACTTTGAGTCTTACGAAAACCATGTGGCTATACCCATAAAAGCTCCTAAAGAAAAGGCCCCTCTTAGAATATCTCCTCTTTTTGGAGAGGTAAAGTTTTTTGCTTTTTACGATAAAAGCTCTAAAACTGTAAAAACACTAAGAAATCCAGTGGAAAGAGGCGGTATGGTGGTAAGATTCTTGCTATCTATTGGAGTAAGAGAACTGATAGTACTTCATATGGGACAAGGAGCTTACAACTTAGCTGTATCAAATGGAATGAAGGTATACTTTGCAGAAGACGACAAAATAAGTTTTGATGAGCTTTTAAGAAAATACGAATCTAACGAGCTTACGTTGATAACCCCCGATAAGTTTGAGCTTTTAACAAGGTTTAGCTGCGGTGATCACCACCATCATCACCATTAAAATAGCCAATATTTGATATAATACTTTTCATGTTAAAAGCTTACAAAAACGTATATCCAAAGATAGGTAAAGGTGTATACATAGCGGAGAACGCTTTTGTTATAGGAGATGTAGAGTTAGAAGAGGATGTAAGCGTATGGTTTGGTTCTGTAATAAGAGGAGACGTAAATTACATAAGAATTGGCAAGAGGACAAACATACAGGACAATTCTGTGATACACGTAACTCACGATACACATCCTACCATCATAGGCCACGATGTTACCATAGGTCATGGGGCCATAATACATGGATGCACCATAAAGGATTTTGTATTGGTGGGAATGGGAGCCACAATAATGGATGGTAGCGTGATAGAGGATTTTGTGCTGGTGGGAGCAAGGGCACTTATCACTCCAAACAAACATATACCAAGCGGTGTTTTGGTGGCAGGGGCTCCCGCTAAGATAGTAAGAGATTTAAAACAAGAGGAGATAGAGCTTATAAAAGAATCCGCTTTAAACTATGTAAATTACAAAAACGCATATCTTGATAACGTTTAATACGTGTCTGGCGGGATTCGAACCCGCAATCTCAGGTTCCGGAGACCTGCGCTTTATCCATTAAGCTACAGACACTTTCACATTTATTTTATATCGATTGAACCAAAAATAACCTATCTTGTTTTTTCATAAAAATACCCTTTATTTCACAAAGAATTTCATGTTATAATAACATAAATTTATCACAGGAGGTTTAACATGAGAAGGATAGGATGGTTAGGCTTGTTAGTATCAAAAACAGTTTTTGCCTGCGCTTGCGGATGCGGAGTGTTTGAAGTCACATTGCCAAGTATGATGCCCACCAACACCAAAAACACGGTTTTCTTCAAATACACCTTCATGGACCAAGATGAGGCTTGGCATGGAACTTCAAAAGTAGATGGCGCGTTAAACCCAGATAAAAAGATAAGAACAAACTTTTTTACCATAGGATACCAGCGTATGTTTAACAGAAGCTGGGGAATTCACATAGAAATACCATTTTGGGACAGATACTTTAAAACAGATTTAAATGGTACACCAGGACAAGTAGACCAAAATCCAAATTTGGCCTCCACGGAACATTTTACATTGGCGGATATAAGGATAATGGGTATATATTCCGGGTTTTCACCAGATATGAGTACAGGTGTAATGTTTGGTTTGATACTACCAACAGGTCCTCACAACCTCACAAACCTTAAAATAGAAGACCCAGATACTCAACCCGGATACGGGTCTTTGGGTATGCTTCTTGGTTATTATCACTTTGGTTATATAAATCAAAATTTCCAATGGTTTAGCGAGGGTATGTATAGACACAACTTTTATGCAACTGACGAGTCCGACGGCGGACAATACCATCCTGGGGATTCTTACAACGTATCGTTGGGAAGTTATTATATTGGCTTTATGCAAAAAACACACTTAGCACCCTTTGTAGAAGCCATATACTCTGTAAGAAACAGAGACGATGGCTCGGACGCTTTACCAAACGATAGCGGTTTCCAAAGGCTTTTTATAGCACCCGGCATAGAGTATAAGTTTGGAAACTACAATGTAAGCACAGATGTACAAGTTCCAATATACACCCATGTAAACGGTTATCAACTTGTAGCACCGTATATGTTTAGCGCTAGTGTAAGTTATAGCTTTTAGTGTTTGGCTTTTGATATAATTATTAAATGGGTTTAAGATTTTTAAGTGCAGGAGAGTCTCACGGCCAAGCTTTAATATCCATACTAGAAGGCTTACCATCAAACCTTGAGGTAGATATAGACTTTATAAACAGCGAGTTAAGAAGAAGGCAAGGGGGATATGGAAGGGGTGGCCGTATGGCTATAGAGCAAGATAGAGCCAACGTACTATCAGGTGTTAGGTTTGGGAAAACCACCGGTGCTCCTATAGCCATAGAGATAAAAAACAAGGACTGGGAAAACTGGCAAAACAAGATGGCACCCTTTGGCCAAAAACCAGAAGATTTTAAAGATTTTACAAGACCAAGACCTGGTCATGCGGATTTGGTGGGGGGTATCAAATACAATCAGAAAGATTTAAGAAACGTATTAGAAAGAGCTTCCGCTCGAGAAACCGCTTCAAGGGTGGCAATAGGAGCTTTTTGTAAGCTTTTGTTAAAAGCTTTAAACATAGAAGTTTATAGCTATGTGCTTAGCGTAGGAAAGATATCTGCAACACCACCTTCTGATGACCCAGCCACAAACGCTAAAGAAGCCGAAAAATCCATCATAAGGTTTGTAGACCCATCCAAAGACCAAGAGGCGATAGAGTATATAGACAAAGCAAAAGAGCAAGGAGAAAGCCTCGGTGGGGTATTTGAGGTAGTGGCTGTAAATGTACCACCGGGTCTTGGCTCTTACATTCAATGGGACAAGAGAATAGACGGAGACATAGCCAAAGCCATGATGAGCATACAAGCGATAAAAGGGGTAGAGATAGGTCTTGGTTTTAAAGGAGCTACGCTTTTTGGCTCTGAAGTGATGGATGAGATAGGATACAACAACGGATACACAAGATATTCAAACCATCTAGGCGGTACAGAAGGAGGCATGACAAACGGAATGCCTATAGTGGTAAGGGTTGCTATGAAGCCTATACCCACTCTTATGAACCCTTTAAGAAGCGTTGATATCATATCAAAAGAACCTATAAAAGCTAGCAAAGAAAGAAGCGATGTAACAGCTATAGCCGCTGCTTCTGTGGTAGGAGAAGCTATGCTTAGCTTTGTGATAGCTCATCACATATTAGAAAAATTTGGTGCTGATTCTATGGAAGAGCTTATAATAAATTACAACCAATATCTTGATTATGTGAGGTCTTTCTGATGAAGATAGCTATACCTATAACCGATGAACGTTTTGACGAAATTTTATTAAAAGCTCAAAAAGCTGATATCTTGGAGTTTAGAGTAGATTCTTTTACTAACAAAGATATAGCTTTTGTATCGGGGCTTTTAAAAAAGGCAAAAGAAAAGGGCTTTGAAACTATACTAACTATAAGAAGCGAAAAAGAAGGAGGGGCTTACGTAGAAAACAGGCTTAGTATGTTTGAACAGCTTATGCCTTTGTCTGATTACACAGACATAGAGCTTTCCTCAATAGATATAATAACTCACATATCGAGGCTTTCCAAAGAATATGACAAAAAGCTCATAGTCTCTTATCACAACTTTGAGATGACACCGGCAAATTTCATTATAAAAGAAACGATAAGAGAGGCTTTAAGGTACGGTGATATACCAAAAATCGCTTTGAAGGCAAACTCTTACGAAGATGTAGCAAGGCTTATGTGTAATACTCAGGATGTAAAAACACCAAAGATTTTGATATCAATGGGTGAGTTTGGCAAAATCTCAAGGATAGCTGGATTTATCTTTGGGTCTTTTATAAGCTACGCATATTTGGAAAAACCAAACGCACCAGGCCAGCTTTCGTTAGAAGAAATGATAAGGTTAAAAGAGATGTTTTACTTAAGGTAGTCCACTATAACCCTATCAAAGACCTCTCTTAAGGTCTCAATAGGGGGGATACCTACATCTATAACGGGTTCTACCTTGCTTGGTTCAAAATCTTTGAAAGATTGTTCTAGTAAAATCCTAAAAACTTGTTCTAAACCCTCGTGAAAATTGACGTTTTCATTGAATATATAAAGGTCTGTCTCCTTATCGTAAACGTTTAACCTATAGTCACCTAAATTTTTTATATCTATATCGGTGCCTATGGCGTAAGCTTTACCGTAAGCTATGGCAAACTCTTGAGGTATATAGTTTTGAGCATAGCATTCCATTTCTACAGCTTTTAAGACATCATCAGTAATTGGAAGTCCCACTATGTAAAGAGCGGAGTCTTCTTTTACATTACCATTTTCATCGTAAGCCCTTAACTGTATGTAATAACTCCAAGATTTTAAATTCATAGCTTAAAATTTAGATTTAACTCACATTTATACTATGATTTTTTATATTAAACTTTTCCAACATTTCATTTTTAAAATCTGAAAATCTGCCTTGCACTATAGTTTCTCTGGCTTTTTTAGTGAGATTTAAGAAAAAGTGAAGATTGTGGATAGTGTTTAAAATATAAGAGGATATCTCTTCCATCATGAAAAGGTGTCTAAGGTATGCCCTTGAAAAATGTTTACAAGTATAGCAATCACACTCTTCATCTACAGGTCTTGGATCCTCTTTATATTTTTCATGTCTTAGAACGAGTTCTCCTTTGGATGTGTATAAAAGCCCGGTACGAGCGTTTCTAGTGGGTATCACACAGTCAAACATATCTACACCAAGAGATATAGCTTCTAAAATATCTTCTGGTTTTCCAACACCCATAAGATAATGAGGTTTTTCAAAAGGAAGCTCTTCTATTACTGCCATAGTCATAGAATACATTATCTCTTTTGATTCACCCACAGACAATCCGCCTATGGAGTACCCGTCCATATCAAATTCTACAGTTAATCTTGCAGAGAGTTTTCTCAAATCTTTGTACTCGCCTCCTTGGACTATACCAAAAAGCATTTGGTCTTTTCTTTTTTTAGCTTTTTTAGAACGCTCTAGCCATCTTATGGTCCTATAAAGAGCTTCTTTTGTATATTCGTAAGAAGCAGGTAAAGATATGCATTCGTCTATAGGCATTATAATATCGGAGCCAAAAATCTCTTGTATCTCTATCACCCTTTCAGGGCTAAAAAGATGCCTATCTCCTTGAAGATGGTCTTTAAAGTAAACCCCTTCTTCTGATATTTTTACATTTTGGCTATTTTTCTTTGACAAAGAAAACACCTGAAAACCACCACTGTCCGTAAGAATAGGCTTATCCCAATTTATAAACTTATGAAGTCCGCCAAACTTTTCTATAAGCTCAGGACCCGGTCTTAAATAAAGATGATAAGTATTACCCAAGATAATCTGAGCGCCCACTTCATCGAGTAGCTTGTGGGTCATAGCTTTTACAGTGCCTTTGGTACCCACCGGCATAAAAACTGGTGTAAGTATATCGCCATGGGCCGTAGAAAGTACACCGGCCCTTGCTAAACCATCGGTTTTTTCTATCTTAAACATCAATCCGCTGAGAGTATAGCACCTTCTGATGCATCTTTTACAAATTTACTGTAGCGCTTTAACCAGGAGCTTTTTATGGTTTTTTCTTTTGGTTTAAAAGCTTTTAAACGAGCGTCAAACTCCTCTTGAGGTATTAAAAGTTCCAATTTTCTATTTGGTATATCTATAAGAATCTCATCACCATCTTGTACGATACCTATAGGACCACCAGAGGCGGCTTCTGGAGAAATATGACCCACACAAGCCCCCCTAGTACCACCAGAAAACCTTCCATCCGTGATAAGAGCTACAGAGCTTCCAAGACCCATACCCATAATGGTAGAAGTAGGGCTTAGCATCTCTCTCATACCGGGACCACCTTTTGGACCTTCGTACCTTATCACCACCACATGCCCTGGTTTTACCCTGCCATTTCTTATACCTTCTATGGCTTCTTCTTCAGAATCAAAGCAAATGGCTTTTCCTTTAAATTGAAGCATTTCCTTTGCAACGCCGGCAGTTTTTACAACGCTCCCTTTGGGTGCTAAATTGCCAAATAATATAGCAAGTCCGCCATCCTTTGAATATGCGTTATCTATTCTTCTTATAACATCTTCATCCATTATTTCTACATCTTTTACAATTTCTTCTATGGTCTTGGTGGTAACGGTCCTTTGCTTGCCGTCTAAAAGACCATTTCTAAGAAGCTCTTTCATGATAGCGCTTATGCCACCAGCCCTGTCAAGGTCATCCATATGATAATCTGAAGAAGGAGATATCTTGCAAAGAGTAGGCGTTTCCCTTGAGATTTTATCTATATCTTCCATCTTATACTCTATGCCAGCTTCTCTTGCTATGGCAAGAAGATGAAGCACCGTGTTTGAGGACCCGCCCATAGCTATATCCACTCTAAAAGCGTTATCAAAAGAGGCTTTTGTGACTATATCCCTTGGTTTTAAATCTATCTTTACAAGCTCTACCACCTGTCTTGCCGCTTGTCTTGCAAGCATTTCCCTTCTTGGGTCTATGGCAAGTATGGTACCGTTTCCCGGAAGTCCAAGACCAAGCACTTCGGTAAGACAGTTCATAGAGTTTGCGGTAAAAAGCCCAGAGCAAGAACCACAAGAGGGACAAGCGTTTTGCTCTATCAAAAGAAGCTCTTTTTCTGTTATTTCGCCTTTGTTTAGCTTACCTACTCCCTCAAACACAGACACCAAATCTATCTTTTTATCCCCAAGCTTTCCGGCTGCCATTGGTCCACCGCTTATAAATACTGTAGGCACATTTACTCTCATGGCCCCCATGAGCATACCTGGGACTATCTTATCGCAGTTTGGAATACAGATAAGACCATCAAGCTGATGAGCTTCTACAACTGTTTCTATAGCATCCGCTATAAGCTCACGGCTTGGCAAAGAATAGTGCATACCATAATGACCCATAGCTATACCATCGTCTACGCCTATAGTATTAAATTCCACCGGTATAGCGCCGGCTTTTCTTATTTCATCTTTTATAGGCTCTACAAATTCTCTAAGATGCACATGTCCTGGGACTATATCTATGTATGAGTTAGCCACGCCTATGATGGGCTTTCCAAAATCCTCATCTTTAAAACCGCAAGCTCTTAACAAAGACCTATGTGGAGCTTTATCATAGCCTTTTTGTATAATATCGCTTCTCATATGAAAAACCTCCAAAAGTTGATAAAAAGAAATTAATCAAAATTTAAATATTTGCAAAAGATTTTTGTTCTTTCTTGGCAAAATCTTCTGGAAACTTTTCCATAGCTTGTTTGATAAGCCTACTGGCCACCGCTCCGAGACCACATACAGAAGTAGGCTGGATATACTTTGTCACAAATCTAAGACCTTCCCATGTTTGAGGCGTGGCTTCATCTTTTACTATCTTATCAAGAAGGTAAGCTTGCTCGTGACATCCTATACGGCATGGTGTACAAAAACCGCAGGTTTCATGTTCGTAAAACTCAGCTATCTTATAACAAGCTTCTACTATATCGTCCTCTTCAGTAAGCACTATAACAGTACCAGTTCCACCAAAACCAAATTGAGAATAATCCATTGGAGTATCAAGCTCATTTACACTAAGACAATCAAGAGCGCCTGAAAATACAGCCTTTATTGGTACATTCCTTATGGTACCACCTGCATATTTAAATATAACCTCTCTTAACGTAGTATTCATAGGAAGCTCATAAACACCGGGTTTTTTCACCTTACCACTCACTGGAAAGAGCTTTGGGCCTGGGTAGTCCATAGGACCTATATCTTTGTATCCTTCTGAACCTAAATTGATAATAATTGGTATATTTGATAACGTCTCTACGTTGTTTACAACAGTTGGTCTACCCCACAAGCCCACTTGTACCGGGAATGGTGGTTTTAGCCTTGGGTGACCTCTTTTGCCTTCTATAGAGTTAAGAAGCGCTGTTTCTTCACCGCATATATAGGCTCCTGCACCCCTTGCTACAAGAATTTCAAGGTCAAAACCAGAGTTTAGTATGTTTTTACCTAAAAAGCCTTCTTTTTTTGCCTCTTCTATAGCGTTTCTTAGTATATAATATCCTGCAGGATATTCACCTCTTATATATATGTAACCTCTGTGTACACCAAGAGCATAAGCGGATATAATCATACCTTCTAAAAGAAGGTGAGGGTCTCTTTCTATGATAAGCCTATCTTTGAAAGTGCCTGGTTCTGATTCGTCGGCGTTGCAAACAAGATATCTTGGGGCAGGATTCTGAAGACAAAACTTCCACTTTCTGCCAGTGGGGAAACCAGCTCCGCCTCTTCCTCTTAAGTTGCTCTTATCTACCTCTTCCACTATATCCATTGGGTTCATGTTTAAGGCTTTTTCCAAAGCAAGATAACCGCCATCTTTTAAATACTCTTTTATATCTGCGGTTTTTTTGCGCTTTGCTCTTTTTAAAAGGAGATTTAACTCTGTCTCAGCATGTATATTAGCTATATTTGGCAAGTATTTCATGAAGTTGCTCCTTTGATTCGTATTTATAAGTATCGTTGTCTATCATGAAAACTGGCGCTTCAGAACAAGCACCAAGACATTGAACTTCCACAAGCTTAAACATACCATCCCTTGTCACTTGACCAGGCTCTATACCAAGAAGGTCTTTCACAGCGTTAAACACTTTATGGCTTTTAAGAAGATAACAAACTATGCTGTTGCATACGTATATGCGGTGCTTTGCTTTCTCTCCCGTATCAAACATCTCATAAAAAGCTACCACACCTTTTATGTGATGAAGCGGTATATCCAAAACATAAGAAAGCTCTTCTAAAGCCTCTTCTGGTATATGGCCAAGATGCTCTTGTATAGAATGAAGGGATAGCAAAAGAGCCTCTTCTTTAGACCCGAAATACTTTACATGAGCCTCTATAGCATCTTTTATCTCTTGGTTTAGCATATATACATTTTAAGCTTTTACAATTATTTTTGCAACTTAATTTATATCAAAATCTCAATACGGTTTTTACCGCTTCTTTTTGCACTGTAAAGGGCTTTATCAGCTCTATCAATAGCTTGTTCAATGCTATCGTCTTCTTCTTTTAACTCGGTTATACCCATGCTTACGGTAAACTTAATAGTGTTTTCACCTTCTTTTATCTCGATGTTTCTTATTTTATTAAGCAACTTTTCACAGGCTAGCTTCGCCTTATTCATATGGGTATGAGTAAACATTATCAAAAACTCTTCACCACCCCACCTAAAAGCCATATCAGATTTTCTAATGTTTTCCAAAACAACTCTACCAAGCTCTCTTATCACTCTATCGCCAACCGTATGACCATATGTATCGTTTATCTTTTTAAAATCATCTATATCAAACAAGCATAGTGAAAGTGGGATTTTGTAGCGTTTTGCCCTAAAAAACTCATAGGTTTTCATATCGTTAAACTTTGTCCTATTGTAAAGATGAGAAAGCGGGTCCCTCGTAGATTTTACATATACCTCGTATACTTTGTCCGCAATAAGCTTTTCATAGTAAGCCAAGGACACTACCTCTGAAGCAAAATGAGAAAACTTCACAAAAGAAGCTGTAAGGCTAAAAACATCAATGGGTGCATCTTGGTTTTCATCTTTGAATTTTCTTATAGCTTCTATAGTATACGAAGACAAAATATTTTGGGCTCTGTAAAAGTCAAAGATATTTTCATTTTCTTTTTTTAAAACAAAACCAAGCTCTATGCAATCTATAACGAAATTATAAATGGCGTCATCGGTAAAATTGCAAAACAAATCCAAAAACTTGTATATGAAATCTTTCAAATAATCAAATATTGGGCTTATTCGCTTTTTAAGACATTCATCCGTATTTAAAAGTATCTGTTTTATTTTACAAAAGTTTTTTATATCTTTATCAGTCATGCCAAAATTTTTTAATATATCTAAGTCATCTTCCTTAGATTCTAAAAGCTCTAAAAACACTTTTATAGCGTCTTTTTTAAGGTTGTGCTTTTTAAGAAGGTTTATCAAAATATTTTTATAGTCTATCATAAAACCTCTAACACTTTTTTTAGCATAATCTCTTGAGGTAATATTATATCATTTTTTTCATTTTTTATACAAAAAGAAGATATGTTTTTTGAATAACTTCCTAAATTTTTTAATATATCTTCTATGGCCTCTATGAGATTTTGCAAATTTAAGTCTTTTTGTTCTAATACCTTTGCACCGCCTAAATCTTTTATCTCCAAAGCGTTGTAATACTGGTGATTATAAGCAGCGTATGGATATGGTACAAAAACAGCAGGAAGACCTATTGTAGCCATTTCATATACAGTGCTTGCCCCAGAGCGAGATATTGCTACATCGCAAGCCCTCATAAGCTTATAGATTTCTTTAAAAAATGAAAATACCTTCACTTGATTTAGGTTTTTAAGAGCGTTGTAAACCTCGTCAAAATGTTTATCACCAGTTATAATAACCCCGTTAAACTGTGTTTTTTTGAAAAACTCTATGGCTATGTCGTTTAAAACCTTTGCCCCTTGGGACCCTCCCATCACTAAAACACATGGGCTTTTTATATCAAACTCCTTTTGAAGCAATTTTTTATCGTAAAAGCCTAAAAACTCTTCTCTCAAAGGCATGCCCACCCTCAAAGGGTTTTCAAAAAACTTAGATGTGTAGTAAAACGTAGTAAAAGATAGCTCTGCTTTTCTTGAAAAAAGCCTGTTTGTAAGGCTTGGAATAGCGTTTTGCTCATGTATGAAAAGAGGCTTTCTTTTTAAAGCACTTAAAATCCCCACCGGCAACGAAGCGTATCCACCAAAAACTACACTTAAAAAGTCAGATTTTACAAAAGCATTTAACGTATAAACAGATTTTGCCATAAGATAAAGAGATTTAAGCTTGTCTTTGAAGCTTTTACCTACAAAACCTTTTGTATCAAGAAATATCTTTTTTACGGGTATATCCTCTTGAAGGCGTTTTTCAATGCCGTAAGAAGAACCTATGTATATAGATTCTAAATTTTTTTCTTTTAAAAGCCTTAAAAAACTAAGAGCCGGAAAAAAATGTCCACCAGTCCCACCACCAGAGACTAAGAAAGTCTTTTCCATGGTTTTTTCTCTTTCCTATACACAGACATCACAAGACCTATAGCTATAAGGTTTGCCAGCAAGTTTGAGCTTCCGTAGCTTATAAAAGGCAAAGCTATACCCTTTGAAGGTATGAGATTCATAGCCATCATCATATTCCAAATGGATTCTATAGCTATGTACATGCCTATGCCAAAGGCTATAAGCTTGCCAAAGGTATCTTCCGCAAAATCAGATATTTTAAAAATCCTATAAACAAGACCTGCGTATAAAAATACCACAAACAAAACCCCCAAAAACCCCCACTCCTCACCTATAAGAGCAAGAGCATAATCGGTATCTATCTCAGGCAAATACCCCTCTTTTTGTATACCTTCTCCAATACCCACACCAAAAAGCTTACCGTGGGCAAAAGCAAAAAGCGATTGGATAATCTGATAACCTTTTGTGTTAGCTTTGGCAAAAGGGTTTAACCATGCCACAAAACGCCCCTCCACATAGTTACCACCGGTTTTTAGAAATAAAAAAAGTACACCAAGTATTGCAAACGCCACAAGGGTAGGGTAAAGGACCTTAGGGGGAGCGTTTCCAATCCAAAGCATTACAAATCCTATAAATAGTAAAAATATGGCACTGCCTCTATCTGGTTCTAAAAATATCAACAAAGATTGAAACGCTATAATAAAAGAGGCAAACCCAAGCTCTCTTGTACCGCTTACTTCACCTTTTCTACTTATATAATAAGCCAAAAAAACGATACTTATAATCTTTGAAAACTCCGATACTTGCAAGCTTGTTCCAAACAACCATCTATTTACAGGCATATGTCTTGCATATTTTATAACAAGCACCACCATAAGTAAAAGCATATTCAAAGTTATAATGCTATATATAAACTTTGGGTTTTTCAGCTTTTCATAGTCAAATTTTGTTAAAAAACCAGCTATCAAAAAACCCAAAACACCAGCCACAACCTGAAGGATAAGCTTTTTATACAAAGCGATGTTAAATTTTAAAAATGCAATACCCACAAGGCTTGCGCTTGAGATGTTTACGAGTCCTATTATATACAAAAGCAAAACACTTACAAGTATTACCTCATCCCATTCTTTTACGTAAAATCTCATTCATGACTATTATACAGCAATTTCTCTAAGACTACGCCATATGTTAAATATGGATATAGGATAGTTTAAAATTTCAAAAATTTTGTTTTCATCCGGATATGTGCTTTTATGGGTGTTTCTATAATCTCTTAAAGCTATCACAGAAACAACACCGTGATACTCCAAGCACCACTCTATTACAGCAAGCCCACCGTTGTAAGCCATCAACGAAGAGGATAAAATCTCAAGCCTTGGAAGCATTGGTTCCTTTTTAGATATGGCGTTTATGAGATATTTCATGTAAGTATGCTGAGCTACTATTTGAGCTTTTACATCCCATATACTAGGTATGTCTTGATGTTTTAACAGCTTCTTCCAAACAAACTTCCAAGTGGATAGCTCAAACTGAGCAAAGCCTTTGCAACCGGTCTTAGAAATGCTTGTCTCATCCCAGCCAGACTCTTGATAAGATTGTGCCATCAAAAAGTAGATGTAATCAGCCTTATCCTTAAAAATAGCTGGTACTTGAAGCACTTCCTCTTGGTAGAGGTTTTTAACGCTTTTTAGCTTGGTTTTGTCCCACATAGTAAGCCTCCAATCTGTCAAGTCTTCTAAACACTTCTTTGAAAAACCTATCAAGCTCCCTGTGGTAATCTTCCTTTATCACAGATTTTTGCCGTAGGTTTTCTATCTCCTTTTCAAGAGTTTCAAGCTTGTTCTTGAAAAAGAACAAAAACAGCCCCACAAAAACGTTGATTAAAAGCGCGGTAAAGTTTAAATCCTTCATGAATGTTAATATCGTTAAAAGCTAAAAACTTAATGTCAAAATTGTCTAAAGATGACCAAAATATTTAAAGCAAAAACAATAAAACAATGAATAATATATATCATTGATAATTATACAATATAGCTATAAAATAAATATACAAAACTTACGAGAGGGTTTTATGTCAAACAACGATAGTGAAAATAAGGCTAAAAGCATTGTTAAGAGTATAAATATAAACATATTAAACAAAGATACTGTTTTAGAGGGCTTTAATAAAGATATTAACGCCAGTATAGAAATATTTTACAAAATATTTTATGAGTTTTATTCAAATCTTTTACAAGATTACCACGCCCATGAGTTTTTCAACTCTTATTATACTGTAGAAAATCTAATAAAAAAACAAAGTGCAACTCTACTTGCAATCATAAAACATATCTATGAAAACAAAATATCAGAAGCTACAAAAGAGCTTCAAATTATAGCAAGAAGGCATTATGAACTTGGCATAAACTACGAAATTATACTTGAATCAATAGAACTTTATATACAGCTTTTAAGAAGATTTAAAGAGGAGATTGGCTTGGATGAACTAACTATCTTCACATTAAAAGATATTTTGGACCAAACTACAGCCACTGAGTATATAAGCGGTCGTCTTGAATCTATAAAAGCTTTTTTTGGCAACAGTGATATTTTAACGAACTATTCACATTACGATATATTTTTTAGAGAAGGTGTCAATAAAAAAATAAATGAAATTCTAAACATATTCCAGAATACATGCCAATACCGCTACACGGACAACAATGGCAACACAACATACAAAAGTCCTATAACATCCGCAAGCTCTCATATTGAATGCCAAGTAGGACAATTGCTTCATGGAATTGGATTTGATATAATGACATTTGGCAATGAACACCTAAAAACGGAGACCATAGCTATACATAAATTGGTGCACACTTATATGAATCAACTTGTAAAATATTACACCTCAAAAGAATATAAAAAGGCATTAGCTATAACAGAGAGTTTAATAAACGGTATATATAAACTAGTTTATAATTATGAACTCATATCCAAGCATTGGAACGACAACAAAGAAAAGCTAATGCCAGAAATCTTGGAGAACAAAAAACATGGCAATAAACTACTTCTTATAACCATAGTACCTTCAGAAGACATCACTCCTCATTGCGAATTAATAATAGAGCGTTTGAAGAGAATATTGTCAAAACATCTTAAGAGTTTTGAATTTATGTTTTTCACGCGTTTTCAAAAAAATGTTTATGTGTTTCTAAATGAAAATTTTTACAACTTTAAAGAAGAGTTTGATAGCCTTTTTAAAGATATAGAGCTTTTAGCAGAGGACATTAGGAAAAATTATATAGAAATGAGTAACAAAAGTGCATTTTATATATACAAAATAGATATATCAAAGCTTATTGGTTTGTCAGCTGAAGAGATAAAAGAGATACTTAATATTTTAAAAGAAGAGGCCGAACAAAAAACGAAAGAAAAAACAAACACCCCAGTTGTAATGTTGGATATTGGCGAAAGAAAAATGGAGCTTTTAGAAAAAGCAAGAGCTAGAATAGAGATAAAAAACATTGTGCTGGAAAAAGTAAGAAATAAAGACATAGATATTTTTATACAATGGATATGTGATATAAATCTAAACAAAAGATTTTTTGAAATTCTTGCAAGAGTTAAGAAAAACGATGAATACATACCAGCCTACAAATTTATAAACATACTCCAAAAAGAAAATGCCATGAGCCTTCTTGATATAGCTGTTATTACAAATGTTATAAAAAATTTAGACAAGATAAAAGCTCTTACAAACGAATTTTATCTAAACATATATCCACCCTCTCTTTCAAATAATGAAGTTGTAGGGCTTTTGAAAGAACTAATCAAAGAATGTCATGAAAACAACATAACTTTAAACTTAGAACTCACAGAGTATGCTATAGCCACAAACAAAGATATCATAGAAGAACTTCAAAGCGAACGCTTTTATATAGCTTTTGACGATTTTGGTACAGGTTATACAAACTACGAGCTAGTTGGAGAATTGGCTTATACCAACATAGCAAAAACCCTTAAAGTAGATGGATACATAGTAAAGAGAATGCTTGAATCAAACATATATGCATCTATAGTAGAGTCCATATCTATTTTCTCCAAAAAAGCAAATCTAAGAGTCATATATGAGTTTACAGACAGTGAAGATATAATAAAAGAGCTAAAATCTGTTGCAAGTTCTATAGGATTACCAAAAGAAATGGTATTCTTCCAAGGTTTTTATTTACACAAGCCAAGTCCCTTGGAAGAAGAGTACAAAGCCCTAGCATCTTCACAATAAACTCTATTGCTTTTTTCAAACTTTCAGTTATAGAGAATAGACTAAATGATATAAAAAAAACAGATGCTAAAAGTATGGAGCTTTTAATATTATAAGCTTAAAACTTTGATAAAATATAACCATGAAACGTATTCTTGTAACCGGTGGAGCTGGATTTTTAGGAAGCCATCTGTGTGAGAGGCTCTTAAGTGAAGGAAACGAAGTCCTTTGTGTGGATAATTTTTATACCGGTACCAAGGACAATATAAAGCATCTGATGGATAATCCTTATTTTGAAGTGATAAGACATGATATATGCTTTCCCCTTTATGTAGAAGTGGATGAGATTTACAACCTAGCATGTCCGGCAAGCCCTATTCACTATCAAAAAGACCCGGTGCAAACCACAAAGGTATCTGTATCAGGAGCTATAAACATGCTTGGTCTTGCCAAAAGGTTGAAAATAAAGGTATTTCAAGCTTCCACTTCTGAAGTGTATGGAGACCCAGAGATACACCCGCAACCCGAAGATTATTGGGGCAATGTAAATCCCATAGGCCCAAGAGCTTGTTATGATGAAGGTAAACGATGCGCTGAGACGCTCTTCTTTGATTATCATAGACAGCACAATCTGAAAATCAAAGTGGTAAGGATTTTCAACACTTACGGACCCCGCATGCACCCAAACGACGGAAGGGTAGTAAGCAACTTCATAGTCCAAGCTTTGCAAAATCAACCCATCACCGTCTATGGAGATGGTACCCAAACCAGAAGCTTTTGCTATGTGGATGACATGATAGATGGTTTTATAAAGATGATGAACTCTCCGGATGATTTTACAGGGCCGGTAAACCTGGGCAATCCAACGGAATTTACAATCTTAGAACTAGCTGAGAAAATCATAGAACTCACAAATTCCAAATCGAAAATAGTTTTCAAACCATTACCCGAAAACGACCCAAAACAAAGAAAACCAGACATAAGTTTGGCCAGAAAAAAGCTCTCTTGGGAACCCAAAGTACCGTTAGAAGAAGGGCTTAAAAAGACTATAGAATACTTTGAAGGAGTGCTAAGAAAGGGATTTAAATAAGTTAATTTTTATACCAAAAGCCTTAAAACAAACTTATTCTATGAAAGATAAACGCAAAAACCCTTTTAGAACAAATTAGCAAACCCGCCCTTTATCTTATATATAATATCTATATGAAAGTTTTACCAATAGGTATTCAAAGCTTTTTATCTATCAGGACAGAAAAAGACTATTACTATGTGGATAAAACCAAGTATGTAAAGATATTATCTGATAATGGAAAATACTATTTTCTCTCTCGTCCAAGACGTTTTGGTAAATCTTTATTTCTTGATACCCTAAGACAAGCTTTTCTTGGTAAAAAAGAGCTTTTTAAAGGGCTTTATCTATATGAAAACTGGGATTGGAATAAAAAATATCCAGTGGTATATATAGATTTTGGAGGAGGGGTTATAAACTCTTCCAATGGGCTTAAAGAGATAATAAATTATACGCTAGAAAAAAATGCAAAACATTATGATGTAGCGTTAAAAGAAAGTCTACCAATAAATCTAAAATTCACAGAGCTCATAACGAGTCTTTATGAAAAATGCAACTTACCCGTAGTAGTACTTGTGGACGAATACGATAAACCTATATTAGATGCCATAGACAATATAGAAATAGCCTATCAAAACAGAGAAATCCTTAAAAATCTCTACTCACCACTAAAACCATTAGACCCTTACCTAAAACTTGTATTCCTAACCGGTGTATCTCGGTTTTCAAAGGTATCTATTTTTAGTGGGTTAAATCAGTTAAACGATATAACGCTTGATAAAAAGTTTGCCACAATATGTGGATACACCCAATCTGAGCTTGAGAGTATATTTGAAGACAGGCTAGAAGACTTTGATAAAGAACAGATAAAAACTTGGTACAACGGGTATTCTTGGCTTGGAGAATCTGTTTATAATCCATTTGATGTGATGCTTTTGTTTGACAGAAAAAGATTTGCCCCTTATTGGTTTGAAACAGGTACCCCTACTTTTTTGCTAAAGACGATTAAAAACCAAGGACTATACCTACCAGATTTAGAAAACTTAGAAGTTGGAGAAGAAATAATATCAAGCATTGACCTTGAAGATATGCCCATAGAAGCTTTGCTTTTTCAAACTGGATACATTACGATAAAAAATTACAACCCAGAGGATAACATCTATACTCTATCCTATCCAAACCTTGAGGTGAGAAAATCTTTTAACAACGCATTTTTAGATTATGTCATTAAAAACTCCACACTAAAAGAAAAATTAAGAATAAACGTCTTGCACTCTTTAAGAAAATCAGACTTTCAAAAACTAAAAGACACCCTTAGCTCATTCTTTGCAAGCATCCCGCATAACTGGTACACAAAAAACGAGCTATACAAATATGAAGGTTTTTACGCATCCCTTGTCTATGCTCTTTTTAACGGCGCAGGTATTTTATCTATCCCAGAAG